>JBGPYG010000333.1:0-4767 GCA_041493085.1 Pyrinomonadaceae bacterium
CCGCAAATGAGGGAAGAAATCAAAGAACTGAGAAAGCAGCTAGACGAACTCAGGAAAGATCAGGTTGATTGACCTTCCTCGGTGTCAGTCATTTCTCGCGATGTTTCCTCAGTTCGCCGCGAAGTGGAACATCAACAGTACTACTGTTTCCATTCCTGCAAAGCATCCAACACTACGTAAGCAGCTCGCTCTGACGCGCCACCTTCCCCAAGCTCACTAGCGACTTCGCGCAAACGCGCGCGCGCAGCTTCATTTCGTTTCTCATCGAGTAGCGAAAGGAGCTCGTTGGCTAATCGCTCGCCGTTCAAATCATCCTGCATTAGTTCAGTCGCCACGCGCTCGCCGGCTACCAGGTTCACGAGACCGTAGTGGTCGGTGGTTATCAAACGGCCCAGCGTGTGCCAGTTAATCGCCGACTCCTTGTAAACGATCACCATTGGCGTCTCCAGCAGTGCGGCTTCCAAGGTCGCGGTGCCGCTCGCAATCGCCGCCACGTCAGAAGCCGCGAGCGCTTCGCGCGACTGGCCCGAGACGATGTGCAGGCACGACGGCAGGGGCTCCGGCGTGGCTCGTTGCGCGCGCACGATTTTTCTCACTTCTTCCGATGTGCGGCTGGGCGCGACGACAACAACGAATTGAACTTCTGGCCGGCGGGCGGAAATGAGCGCGGCTGCTTCGAGCATCGGTGGCAGAATGCGCTCCACTTCCTTGCGACGGCTACCTGGCAGAAGCGAAATGATGGGCAATCGGGAATCGAGCTTTGTCTGCCGGCAAAACTCCGTGCGGTCATAACGCGGGTGAACTTCGCCGGCGAGTGGATGGCCTACAAACTCGACGTGATCGATTCCGCGCTCGGCATACCACTCCTGTTCGAAGGGAAGAATTGAAAGCAGCAGATCGACGTCGCGTTCAATGCTGCGCGCGCGATACGAGCGCCAGGCCCAAAGTTGCGGACTGATGTAGTAGATAACTCTCAGGCCGCGACGGTGAAGCGCGCGCGCCAGTTTCAAATTGAAGTCGGGCCAGTCAACCAGGATTACTGCGTCGGGCTTTCGTTCAAGCGCTGCTCGTTTCAGAGCTTTGTACGCGCGCCAAAACTTCGGCAGGGCGCCGCCAATTTCCAGTAAACCCAGAATCGCCAAATCGTCTGAGCGAACAATTGAATCGACGCCCGCGGCACGCATTAGAGGTCCGGTAGCGCCGAAGAACTCCAGTTCTATCCGGGGCTCGGCCGCGCGTAAGGCGTGCACCAGCGTCGCGGCATGGGCGTCGCCAGAAGCCTCGCCGGCGACGATCATTAATCGACGCGTTTCCATCGGCGCGCATGATAGCAGTAAGCAGTAAGCGGTGAGCAGTAAGCAGTAAGCAGTTAGCGGTACGCAGGCGGGAGGAGGCAGCAAGGCAGTAAGTTGCTTTCTGTCTTCTGCTTTCTGCTTATTGCCTTCTGCTTACTGCTCACCGCTTACTGCTTACTGCCCCCGCTTTTTCGTGTTAGCATCGCTGCGTTCTAAAAAACCGGCGCGCGCTTTTCCCCGACTGTCGTGCTCGCCCGCTAAGTCCGTGGAGGTCTTCACTTTCTTTGCGCGTCGCTTTCCGCTCAAGTGGCATTTCCACTCTGGTTCGCTTTGCGGTTCTGATCGCTCTCTTGGGTGTTGCTTCACACGCTGCGCTGGCGCAACAGACCAATCCTGTTGATCGGCAGGTCACAAACCCGATGACTGACACGCCAAACGTCAATCCGTTAACTCAAGACCAACCCGTCAAGCCGAGAGCTCAGCCCCGGCAGGGTGAAGTTGGCGAGGCAACTGACTTGCTCAAAGTGGATGCGGGCAAACAGACAGTTTCCGGTCCGAAAGACGCACGCGTTTTTGTCTATGAAGGAAACGTCGATGCGCGCATAGGCACCTATCGCTTGCAGGCCGACAAAGTAACTGTCTACGAAGCGACAAACAAAGTGGTTGCGGAAGGCAACGTTGTCTTCGATCAGGGAGAGCAGCAACGAATCACCGGCACGACAGCCGAATGGAATTACAAAACGAAGACGGGATTTTTTGTAAACTCGACCGGCTTCACGAATCAAACGCAAGACGGCACCCGAATCTACTTCACCGCCGACCGTGTGGAAAAAGTCAGCCTCGACACGATCGTAGCCACGAACGCGCAAATTACTGCCTGCGATGAAGACGTTCCCAAGTGGAGCTTTCACACCAAGCGCGCCAAGATCAAGACAGGTGATCGCGTACGCGTCTATTCGCCTAACTTGCGCGTGAAGGGCGTGCCGATTTTTTATCTTCCCTACGCTTCGGTTTCGATCAAGCAGCGCGATCGCGCTTCGGGATTTCTGACGCCGACCCTCGGTGGTTCCGGCCAGAAAGGGTTTCGAATATCCGGTGGTTACTACCAAACGCTGGGGCGATCCGCCGACGTTACGCTGCGAAATGATATCTACACTTCGCGCGGTATTGGTATTGGCGCCGACTTGCGCACGCGCGCTAATTCCCGCTCATTTTTTAACGCCGGCTTCTATGTAGTTAAAGATCGAATACTCGGGCCCAGGGCGGATGCGAATCATCCGGATCAGGGCGGCTCGAGTTTTTATGTGGAAGGCGTTCACTATTTTCCGAACGGCTTCATCGCTGCGGCTGACGTGAACGTAACTTCCAATTTGGCTTATCGCCAGGTGTTTTCCGACAGCATCCAGCAGGCGATTTCGCCGGAAGAGCGGTCCCAGGTTTTCGTCAACAAGGACCACAACGAATACAGTTTCAACTTCCTGGCGCGCTCACAAGTTACCAATTTGCCAAACTCGCGAATCCGCATTCGTGAGCTTCCCAGCGTGTCCATTGATAAACGGGCGACGCCGCTCGATTTTCTGAAAAGGTTTCCCGTTTATTATTCCTTTGAAGCCTCGGCCGAAGGCCTCAGCCGCAAGGAGACGGTCGATGACTTGATCGCCTTCAGGCGCGACGTTGGCGGCGACCCAATCGTTTCGCCGTCGATTGTCCAGCGGCTCGACTACCGTCCGCGGCTTCAGGTCCCGCTCTATTTTCTCGGCGTGTCGGTTACGGCCTCGGCCGCGGGCCGAATAACGTTTTACTCAAACTCGATTGACCCCGTGAATCGTTCGATACTGAGCCGCAACATAACGAGAAGCTATGGTGAGTTTGAAGTAGACGTTCGCCCTCCGGCTCTTTTCAAAGATTTCCATCGCGGCAATGGCAGCTTCTTCTTCCGTCATTTGATTGAACCCTACATTACCTATCGCCGCATCGTGGGGGTCAATAACTTCGATCGCATTATCAGGTTTGATTACGTTGATGCGGTGGCTGACACTAACGAGATTGAGTTTGGCGTTTCAAACCGCTTCTTCACACGGCGTTCAACTGAGAACGTCAGCAGCGCGGCAGCGAAGGCGACCAGGACTGGACGGAAGGTTCCTACTTCAACGCAGCCTTACGAAGCGTTGACAATTACCGTGCGCGGCAAATATTTCTTTGATCGCTTTTTTGGTGGCGCGCTGGTGCCTGGCCAGCGAAACCAGTTCTATCCAATTAATACGCTCTCCGGTTTCAGCTACGGCGGTGTTCCGAGACGCTTTTCGCCGCTGAACATCGAGGCCCGCTACCGCCCGCGCGCTGATATTTTTGTCGATCTGCGCACCGACCTCGACACACGCGGTGGAGGTATCCGAGCGCTTTCCACCACCTTTGGTATCAACCGGCCGTTGATTCAAGCGTTCCAAAGTTTCTACTACACGCGGGCGGTCGAGCTTGTTCCCAGCCTCGCCCAGTTCGCCGACGCGCGCGGCAAGGAACCAGGCACGCTGCGCGGCTCGCAGTGGAGTCCTTCAATCTTTTTGGGTGACCGCGAACGCGGGCTTTTCGGCGGCGCGTCTTTCTTCTTTGATTTTCAAACGCGACCGGGGACCAACGGTCGTTCCCTCATCAGCTCCACGGTGACGATGGGCTACAGTTGGGACTGCTGCGCAGTGACGGCGCAGAACTACACTTTCAATGTAGGTGTCAGACAGGAAAACCGCTTTGTTTTTAGTTTCCGACTCAACGGCATCGGCACCTTTGGCACCGAGCAAATCGGACAACGTTTCCACTGACTCTCGCTTACCTGATTGGGTGGACCGCGTTTGCGTTACACCAAAAATCAACCAGCTCGTCGGCTTCAAACCGGAGATGACGCTCGAGGGTATACTGCAAACGGTAATCAACTTCCACCGTGGCCGGCCCACCTCGATTGACGACTGAGCCCGGCAACATGCCTCCTGCGATTGACGAATCGGCTCCGTACGACGCCTCTTAACGATTGCCGAAATTTTTGCATTGACAGGCTGCCAGAACCGCGCTAAATTTTGCCTCGTAGTTTCCCTAACCGTTCGTTAACGTGGACTCACCGCTTAAGCCTGACGTCAACGAACCCTTCACAAGACCTTAGGTCGCGCTCTAACGACTTATGACTGGAGGTCAAATCATGTCCAACCTCATCGCCCCATTCCCTTCCCGAATCTTATTTCTGATTCCAGTCATCCCGACCGCGCTTGCCGGCACGATGCGGGGCTCGCGGCGAATGCGTCGCAGCGTTCGAAACGACATCACTGGAACAGGAGCAAAGAAGATGAAAGCCCATCAGATCACTTCAACACCGATTTTACGGTGTCTCACAAGAGCGTTGTGCCTAGTAGTCCTGATGCTGGCGGGGACCACATCATTGGCTCAAGCGCAACAGGTTCCGACGACCGCCCGCGGCTTTCAACCG
>JBGPYG010000055.1:0-13559 GCA_041493085.1 Pyrinomonadaceae bacterium
AGTGAAGTGGCTCGAGATCGACGGCCTCAAGGGTGTGCAGTTTCGCGAAGCGAATCCTGAAAAGCCGGACGGTTTCAGACGACTGCAATGGATGGCTTACCGCAAGTATGCCGGGCAGGTGCAACTGGTGAACCTGATGCTTTCAAGCAACGGCAAGGGTTTTCCCCAACATCAGGATCAGATGTACGGGATTATGTATTCAACGAAGGTTGTCCACTAAGAATCCGGGGAAAAGGGGAACGGGTAAAGGGGAAAGGACTCCAGTTGCTCTTCCCGTTTCTTTTCCCATTCCCCTTTCCCCTTTACCCGTTTCCCCCTAATTCTTTTTGATGTAGTTTCGGTGAATCCAAGCGCCCTTCTGCGCGCGGTCGCGAGTTTCAAAGAAGATATTCTCTTCGTCTTCGCGAGTCAGCAGGTTTACACGTGCGTTGACATCCTTATCAGAGCCTTTCGCCTTTTCCGACTCCGAAAGAAATCCTTGCACACTCTCAGCCGAAGCAGGTTTGAATTTATCTTTCTGCAACTCCGCAATGGCCTCGATCGCGTTTGCCTTAAGCAACTTGGGCCAGAGCTTCTTGAAGAGCACGTTTGACCCATAAATGTCCGCGCTGTTCACCTTTCCGTTTATCGCGAACACGTAGCCGATAACGTCGTCGCTGCGGTTTGCAATGTTAGCAAGCGCCTTGACGTAGCTGTCGGCCGTTTCCTGAACTTTGTTATTTTCAACTGCGAGCTGCAGGCTCGACTCTGAAACGGTTGAGTTAACTCGTGCGCCCACACTACGACTCAGCTTGTCCTGGGCCACGGTTACGCTCTGCCAGACACCGCCCTGTGAACTAGACATCTTTGCTGCCAGCTTGATCTCTTTAGTTGTTGCCGCGTCAGATGAACTGCTGAAAACTCCAGCACGTTCATTGCCACGTCCACTCCATCTTCCATGCTCCACACAAAACGCCGAAATCGGCATCTTGCCTGACCGCGGCGGCACGATCAGGTCAACCCCGATCATGCGATCCTGCTGTCCACCCTTGACGATGTCGCCGGACTGGACGTAAACATCCTCGTCCGAAAAATTCTGAATGGAAAGTTCGTTAACGCTCTGTGTCTCGTAGACGACGACCTTCTTTTGCACCAGCGCTTCCTGCAGCGTTAGAAACGACTTGGCCTTAATCGAATTCTTTCCGTGAACGAGAAAGATGGTCAGGTTCCTGTGTGTGTACGGCCCGGAGAGACGATAGTCTCCGGCTCGAGTTTCTTCCCCTTGCGCCTGCCCACCGGCCCCACCACCTGACAACGCTTTGCGAGCCTGAGCACTGATCAGCAGCCCCATCGACACCATGACCGCTACCATAACTACCCCGAGTGTTAGAACAAACGCTTGTTTCTTCATTGTCTTGTCTCCTAAGAAATTGTTCGAGCGCCTCTGGTTGGCGACTCTTGCCAGCGCAACTCTCGCTGTCGTTGGCATCGGTCGTTTGCACTTGGTACTTACACGCGGTCCGAAGCGTGACTGTACAAACCAATCGTTACCGCCCAAAGCTCAGTGAAAGATCATTCACGGGGAGCCTTAACTCGGGGAGACCACCTTGAAATCCAAATAGACCCCTTGCAGTTCAGGAACCTAACCCCTGGATCTTTGACCTTCGGGGAGACACTGGAAGTAAAACCTAACTGGTTGGTAGAACGAGGCTGAGGTGTCTTCTTGCGCTTAGGAGGAAAAGAACTACACAAGCGTTGTCCAGGGCCATGAATGGGAGGCAGTCATCGCGAGTCGGGCCGCCGAGGTTCGGCCTACCCGAAGCTTCTGATTAGCAGGATCTCTCTTGTTTTCTCACCGGGCGATACAACCATGATCCTTCCGAAAGCCAGTCGTAATAAAAGATGGCATCTTCTGTGAGGTTGGTTATCTGCGTTGGCGGCGGCCCATTTTTCGTCGCGAGGGCAGGTCCGAAGCATAGTTATTCGCGACACCTCTGTGTCGTGCTAAATCAGCCTTGATCCACTGCCCGCCGCTCACTGCTCACTGGTTACTGCTCACTGCCTCACCGGCAGCGTCGTTTGCAATTGTCCTTGGCCCGCTTGGCTGCTTTTTCACAGCTTTTACGTTCATGTTTTAGCGGTATGGCTCTGCATACGTCCTTTCGCAAGCGGTAAACCTCATTACAGCGGTCCTTGCAGCGGTTCCCCGCGAGCGATGCCGGGCTCAGGGCGGCAAATGTTCCCAGAAATACCAGGAATGCCAAACTCAACCTCAAAACAACTCTTGTTCGCTTCATCGTAATGCTCCTTTCGAGTAACAGGTGTTCGCCTAACAGATGTTCGCACGTGCTCTATATGTCGTGTGTTGATGTTTCGTCATTGCCGATCCGGGGGTGTCCGGCAATTTTTTGGAAGAGATGCCTCAGGATACTCTGGAGGCGCCCTCAATGAAAGCTCGCACCGGGCAACTGACGGCGAGAGTCTTCAATGAGCGCCAGGCGCGAACACATCAGAACCGGGGAGCGACGCAGCCCGCGTGGGGTGGTGGTAGCGACCTGGTCTTACTCGCAACTTTTTGGAGTGCGGCGACGTGAGCGCCCCTTTGCATCTAATCGGGGTGCACTGTCGGGGCGTCGGCGTGAGGGACGAAGCATCGGCGGCAGCGAGCTTCGTACATGCCGCCGGCGCCAACGGCGACGCGCTCTTCGGATTCAAAGGTGCGTTGTGAGTAGTTGGCCGGTTGGCCACACTTCATGCAGATGGCGTGCGTCTTGGTAATGTACTCAGCGATGGCGAGGAGTTGCGGCATCGGTTCCCAGGGTTTGCCGGTGTAGTCCTGATCCAGCCCGGCAATGATTACGCGAACCCCGCGACCCGCTAATTGAGTTGCAACATCCACCAGCGCGTTATCAAAAAACTGTCCCTCATCAATGCCAACAACTTCTGTGTCTGGTTCAACTTTCGCCAGCACCTCTTCTGCGCTGCGAATATTTGCTGATTCGTGTCGCATCTCTGAGTGAGACACGATGTGATCCCGCGAGAAGCGTGAATCGATGTCCGGTTTGAAGACCTGTACCTTCTGACGAGCAATCTTAGCGCGACGCAACCGGCGGATCAGCTCTTCCGACTTTCCCGAAAACATCGAACCGGCGATCACTTCAATCCAGCCGACACTTGGACGCGAATGGTGCGTGGGTTCGCCGTCATTGACCTGTGCGATAAGTTCTTCCATGTTCGTGCTAACTATTTTGCCACAGAGGCACAGAAAAAACAGATTGGCAGTATGCAGCAGGAATAAATTAAAATTGGGGCGCGCCCGCGCTCCGAATTGTTTCGCCTTGCTCTGCGTCTCTGTGTCTCTGTGGCTTGAATCACCTTAAGAATACATTGCTTTGTTGTAAAACGGCGCGAACGCAGCAATCAGCGCTAGTTCAAAACTCATCGCGCGCGTCACCAGATCGCGAGAAAGAATGCCCCACGCTCCCTGGCGGCTGCGCACGTCTTGCATCCCAGCCACCTCATCAATCACAAGACCTAGTTCGCGACGCCCCTCAATTACCTTTTTCGCCAGTGCCGCGGGAACACTAATCGAAGGCGTGGCGCCAAACGTTCCCTTCTTGCCATCAGTCGCATAAGCCCAACCGCGCAGAAACGTGTGCCATTCTCCTTCGATGGAAATGGAATGAAATCCACCCTCGAGCCCCACGTAGAGGTCGGCCTCTCTACGCTGAGCCCGAAGTTGATCGCGAACGGCAAGCGCCCTTTCCCGCGCCCCTTGCATCAGCTCCCAATCATTCAGCGGCATTGCCGGCACGGTTGTCTCAACCGCGCGTGCCAGCACAGTGGCTTCAGCCCACGAGGGATCGATTGCCGCGACCCGCGCAATACTCGCGCGCACGGCCATAATCTTCGCCGCGCGGTCAGATCCCAGCGCGATCGTTTTAACCTGAGCCGAAGCTTGCGGGTTCGAAGTTGACAGAGTAGAAACCAAAACGCTCGTTAATGAAACGCGGAGAGGCTATAACAGAGCGACGCTTGGCGTCAAAAGCGGCCGGTGAAATAGCTCGCTTGACATTAACGATGGCAGGTTGCTGTAATCGAATTCCTTCGGATTTCGATTCAGCTCGAATTGGATAGTTGAAATGAGCGGTGGAGGTTTTTCGATTGTCGCTTGATGAATTGGTTTACGATTGGAACACTATCGATCCGGCGTTGATCCATCCCAATCGTCACATAGGTTTTGACGACGAAACCCTGCGTGACGGTTTGCAGTCACCTTCTGTCATCGAGCCACCCGTCGAACAGAAGATCGAACTGCTTCATTTGATGGACGCGCTGGGCATCGACACCGCCGACATCGGTTTGCCCGGTGCGGGCGGAACTCACGCCGCCGGGGTAGAGTTAATGGCGCGAGAGATAGCCGAGAAGAAACTGAAGATTCGACCCAACTGCGCCGCGCGCACTCACCGTAACGATATTCTGCCAATCATCGAAATTTCCCAGCGTGTTGGTATTCCGATC
Organism: Pyrinomonadaceae bacterium; assembly: GCA_041493085.1. Classification (GTDB taxonomy): domain Bacteria; phylum Acidobacteriota; class Blastocatellia; order Pyrinomonadales; family Pyrinomonadaceae; genus PSRF01. The sequence goes on from JBGPYG010000055.1 coordinate 4,501, forward strand.
GAAGCTTGCACTTTCATTGGCTCTTCCGCGATACGTTTTTTCGCGGAAGACTGGACACTCGACAAGTTGCTGAAACTGACGGAAGACGCGGTGACGTTTGCCGTGAGCGAAGGCGTGCCGGTGATGTACGTCACCGAGGACACTACGCGGGCCCACCCGGAAACCATTCGCGCTCTCTACAAGACGGCCATCCGCTGCGGAGCGAAGGCGGTATGCGTCTGCGACACCGTGGGACATGCAACGCCGGACGGCGCGCGCGCTGTGGTTCGATTTGTCAAAAACATTATCGAGGAGCAGGGTGGCAACATTCGCCTCGATTGGCACGGCCATCAGGATCGCGGCCTCGGCGTAATCAATTCGATAGCGGCGATTCAGGCCGGCGCCGATCAAGTCCACGGCTCGGCGCTGGGCATGGGCGAGCGAGTCGGGAATACGCCAATGGATCAATTGCTCGTTAACCTGAAACTTATGGGCTGGATTCAGAATGATCTATCGCGGCTGGGCGAGTATTGCTCCCTGGCGTCGACGGCCTGTGGTTGGGACATCCCCTGCAACTACCCGGTCTTTGGTCGCGACGCTTTTCGCACCGCGACGGGCGTGCATGCGGCCGCAGTCATCAAGAGTTACAGAAAAGGTGACCGAGAACTGGCGGACCTGGTTTACTCGGGCGTTCCGGCGGGACAGTTTGGTTTGGAACAGGTAGTGGAAATAGGGCCAATGAGTGGTAAGTCAAACGTGATCTACTGGCTTGAGAAGCGAGGAATCGAAGCGAACGACGACCGCGTCAGCCGAATCTATGACCGGGCCAAACAAGCCTCTGCCGTTTTGGCCGACGACGAAATCATGCAGTTGGTTTAAACCAACGGGAGAAAGAAAGGGGTAAAGGGGAAAGGGGAAAGGGCAACAAGCATCGTGCTTTTACCCTTTCCCCTTTACCCTTTACCCTTAGTTGTCTTCTAGTTTATCGGAATCGTGATTGTCGCCGAACCAGCTTTTCCTGCCGGGAAACGCTTCTGACGCGCGATGCGTATCGCACTAGCGTCGCCGCCCGACGCCTGCGTAACGCGGCCCGACTCGTCATAAGTAACCGTCACGGTAATTTTCTTTGGTCCCGACTTCGCAGCTTCACTGACAACATTCGTTGGGGCCGGTGAAGTCGAACCGGGAGCCGGTTGACCCAACGCCGCCGTCTTCTCTTCACGCGCCTTCGCTTTTTCTTTCTCCCTCTCACGCTGCCGCTTCGCTGTCAGCGCAGCCTCATCGCTGTGATTGCCTGGCTGTGAACTCCCTGAAGGCGCAACCTCCGCAACGTTCGGAGACGAAGGCTCAGTAGTGGCTGCGGTGCTCGCTGGCTGGCTGGCAACGGCTGATGTTTTGGCGTGACCGTACCAGCCCGCCGGGACACCGATCGCGGCAACGCTGGCAATCACAGCAAAGGCAACCGCACCAGCAATCATAAACTTTCGCTTGCCCATCGATTCTGTGTTCATGAAAGAAAGAAAGGCGGGGACGCGCAAACTCTCAAGCTCTGCAAAAACAGTCTCCGGCGCCTTCATGTCTCCGGAATCGCTCTCTTCATGGTAGTCCGGTGGGAAGGCGTTAGTGGGAACCACGCCTTCGTCGAGCCGACGTAAACCTTCAAGCACCACCTGGGTCCACGGTTGGTTGATCGTGCGCTCGACTGAGTCGGACGCATCGCCAAACTCAAACTTTGCATTGGGAAGCGTCAACGCATAGTAGACGGCATCAATTCCCTGCAGCACGCCAATACGGGCGTCAACCACCGATCCGGTCTGAAGATAAAAATAGCCATGGCCCTGCGGATAGAGGACTTTAAGCTGTCCGGTCTTGCGTTGGTTGCAGAAGAATTCAATCAGTTCGGAAAGCGAAAGGTCGCTCAGGTGTCCCGTTAATGCCATCGAGTTAGCTCCTCTTACGAAAGAGATGTTTGCGAGGAAATTGGAAACTGAAGTCGCCAGCCGCTGGTTGACGTCTTCGACTTGGGAGAACTACTGGGACAGGGCAAATTTGTAGCTGATCGAGCCCGACACTTTAACTGGCTGGCCAGAAAGCTTTGTCGGAGAGAACCGCGCTTTGAGTGCGGCCTGCACCGCAACGTCTCTCAAGGCAACGGGCCCGCTTGTGGCCACTGCCGAAACTACTTTTCCGGTTTCATCCACTACGACCTCTACCGAAACGAGACCTGACACTCTCAGACGTCTGGCGGTCTCCGGATAGCTTGGTGAGGGTAAACTTAATGCGGTCCCATTAAGTACACCGCCCGAGATTGGTTTAAGAATCGGCTCTGGGGCAGGTGGCGGCTCTGAATCGAGCTGTACCACCGGAGCCTGGAGATTCGCGGTTGTGCGCGCCGGTCCGACTTCGACCGATCCCAGACCAGTCAGCTTTTCGGCGTTCATAGCGCTTGGCAATGCGGGTGCGGTCTTCTGACCGGACGTCGAGTCATTATTGGCTGAGGGTTTAGCAACAGCCGTAGTGCTCTTGGTTTCCAAATTCACGGCGGCCACGTTGTTTGCCGGGGCGGTTGATGGTGGGCTTGGCTGGCCAACTGGCCGCGCGTCTGCCCGGCTCATTTTCATCATGTTCTCGTCCAGGTAATACATGATGTGACGATAAGTGACTTCCGTCGGCTCGAAGGACATCTTGCCTCCTTCAATTACCGCAACCGCGGTCGTCATCTTGTTCCAGTTTCCCGCGAAATCAAATTCGTATTTGTAGACTTCCTTGCCCAACAAGGATCCCTCCGAATTCAAGAGAGTCATCTCACTGATGTTTCCCTTGTCGTCATATTTGTAAACCTCTTTACCCGTAAGGTTCGCACCGGCTATCGGAAAGTATTGGTTTTCAACCTTATTGCCCTTGATATCGTAAGACACAACTTCCAAGAGGGCATGTTTGGCTTCCAGCATTTTTCCGCTCTCATTTGAAAGCTTGGCAACCTCTGTTCTCACTCTGCGCACGGGCCCGACCAGTCCATCTCTCATGCGATCGCTTTCTACCGCGCTGGCAGGCGGTGGCTGAACCACATTTGCTTTCGCCGTAAGGTTAGACTGGGCCAGCGTCGTAGCGCCAAAAGCCGCCAGTGCACCTACACATAAAGTGAACCTACCGATCCGTCTTACCATTTGATTGCACTCCTGAATTGAAGCGGGTGGGACTGATCTCAAAATTGGATTTGAGGCGATGCTGACTGCGGGTAGCTGGACTAGCCGCAGCCCCGCAAGACCGATAATAGACCGTTGAATGTTGTTTGTCTAGAGCCAACCGTGGCTGGCATTAAGGAAGTTGCTATGGTTTTTGAGTTTGTTCCGCAGGAAAATCTGGAAATGCGGCAACCAGCGCGACAATTTCGTCTATTAGCTGGGTGCTCTCGCCGCGGCCAGTCTGCTCGTTGCACATGATTGAGAAGGCTAAGAGTTCGCCCCTGGAGGTGGTCAGATAGCCGGAAAGCGAGTTGTCGTACGTTAAAGAACCAGTCTTGGCTGACACAGTATCGATTATCGTCTTAAGCCGACCAGCCAGCGTTCCATCCCGACCCGAGATTGGCAACGACTCTCTAAACACGGAGGCAGAGGCCGTTTTTGAAAGAGCAAGCAGCAATCGCGCGCTGGACTCAGGCGTCACCAGGTCGAGCCTGGATAAACCCGATCCGTCATGAAGAGCGATGCGACCGGTCGCGATCCCCGCTCGTGCCAGCCATACGCGCATAACCGCTAGTCCAACCTCGTCATCTCCCCGCTCTCTTCCAGTCGCCTCTGGCAGCCCCGCCATCTCGCCGCGTTCTCTGCCAAGAGTGCGCAGGATCAATTCAGCATAAAGATTGATGCTTTCCTTGTTTGTTTTTCTTATGATCTCACTCAAAGGCTGGCTGGTAACGTACGCCAGCTCGACCGCCGGCGTTGGACTGAACCTTTGACTCTGGGGCACGCGTGAGTCACGTGAGAGTGTCTGACCCTCGACTCTTATGCCGCGCGACTTGAGTGCATCCAGAAAAATTTTCGCGGCCCAGAGCGCGGGATTGTGCACTGAGAGTCGAGCACCAAAGCCTTTTGTGCCAGGCGCAAACTCTCCCCACACTTCAATGTTGTTATCAGAGAGTCCTCTGTGCACACCGATGGTCGGATGCCCGCCGGGTTTCCCAGCGGCCATGCGATTTTGAACAGTTACGAAGCCTTCGGGGTCGCTGACTCTCACGGTTGGCGATTCGCCGGCTTTAGTTGAAGGCACGAAGTTAACATCGACTTCGTTCCCATTAACTGAGAGCGCGCTCGCTTCCGCGCCGAAGTACCACTGAAGGTCAGTCCACTGCCAGCCATCTCCCAGCGGATCACCACGGAAATAACTCTCGTCTCCGATCACGTTACCGCTGATGCTCCTAACACCGCGCGCATAAAGATCGTCCGCCAGTTTTGCGAGTGACCCACGGTTGTCGTCTTTGCTGCGCGCCACGAGATCAGGCGCCCCGCGTCCGTAGAGTATGAGATCGCCTTGAACACGCCCGTTGGCATCAGGTTGCGCGTTTGCATAGACGGAGGTTCGCCAGCGGTAGTCGGGTCCCAGCAGGTTCAGCGCAACTCCGGTCGTGTAAATCTTCATGTTGGACGCCGGCGTAAAAAGCTTGTCGGCGTTTCGCTGGTATAGCGTAGATCCGTCAGCCATTGAAATCACGCAGATCCCCCAGCGCGCATAAGCCAGTTCGCTCTCATCGACTGCGCTATCTATCCGTCTGGCCATATCACCAGCCCAACCATTTGGCAGTGCGGGCGCAGGCTGCGGCTCAGAAACTGCCGGCGGCTCCGGTTGTTCCTTCTGGATCTTGTCTTTCGCCGTGCCGGTGATCAAAGGTCGAACGAACAGCAACACTGGTATTGCCAGGAGAACGACCAATAAACCCTTCACCAGCAAGCTGGGAGTTTTTCTGTTGGCGCTAGTCATTATTTCCTGGACGTTGGACGGAGTTTACCTGTGGACAGCCCACAAAGTTCTAACAAAACTATGACGCACTCAACTCGCGAAGAGAGTCGCTGTGCGTCCGGACGCCAGGATTGATCTCGTCGCGGCGTAGACTTCATCGACGGTAATGTCGCTGATGACGCTGTTGTAGATCACCTGGTGGCGGTCGCCCTGTGGCAAATAACTTTCGGGGGCGCGCTTATCAAGCAGGAGCACGACCGGCGTGCCAACCGCCGACGCGATATGCATCGGACCAGTGTCGTTTGAAACGAAAGCCACCAGTCGCGCCTGGGCCGCCGCCAACTGTGGAATGCTGAGTTGATCGAGAATTATGGTTGACGGCGGAAACTGCTGGCGAATGTCTTTGATGAACGCTCGCTCCTCCGGTCCCAGAAAAACCAAAACCTTTACCTGGTCGTTTCTGATCAAAAAATCAGCGAGGCTGGCAAATTGTTCCAGCGGCCAGCGGCGGCTGGGATGGCCTGCACCGGGAAACAATCCGACTAACGGTACGCCGGCGTCTGCTTTCGCCTTAACTAGGATCCGCTCAATCGCCGTGGCATCGGCTGGCCGGGTTTTGAGAGTGGGAAGACGGTCGGGCTTCTCAACCTCGAGCGGTATCAGCACATCAAGATAGCGATCGATTAGATGTCGCTGGCGATGATCGGTTTCGACTGGCGGTCGCGGGTGAAAGTTTGCCAAATAATCCAGAGAGCGTCCGGGGCGGCGGGAATAGAGCCGCTTTGGCGCTCCGGATAAAAAACCGAGCAGGTTGGTTTCGGAGAGACTGTGGAGATCGATGACGAAATCAAACTTCTTCTCTCTGACATCCTTGACGATCTTGAAAACGCGCAGGACAGATAGAGGTTTAAAGCCGTCGCGCAAGCCCACTCGATCCACGACCAGCGTTTCGTCTGCGAAACCGGATAAATCGACAACCTCCGCGCCTGGCTTTCCCACCGCCACCGTGATCCGTGCTCGCGGAAATCGCTTTCGGATAGCGCCGAGCGCCGGCAAACTGAGCACGACATCGCCGAGCTGTCCGAAATCGATTACCAGGATGTTGCGAGGATCAAACACGGTCAAATCTTCCAATAACTTCTTCGGTTAAATGTCCTGAAACTCCCGACGTTGCGGGTCGGCTATTACTGGGACCGCGGGCGTCTCGCCCGCCGACGCGCGTCAGAGACAAGTGTAAGAGGCAGCCAGACCAGGTTCGCGCTTCGCGCTCACTGCGGGCGAGACGCCCGCGGTCCCAGCAGGGAGTTGAGCAACGACCTCGAAACTGCTTAGCGGCAAGCTTCATAAATCCAAATTACGCAGATCCCGCCCGGTCATCTCTTCCGGTTGTTCGTTGCCCAGCAAACCGAGCAGAGTAGGAGCGATGTCTTCCAACGCGCCGCCTTCGCGCAGTTTCAAAGCTCGTGACCCTTCGTCGATCAAGTGGAATGGAACCGGGTTGGTCGTGTGCGCAGTGTGCGGGCCGCCCGATTGCGGATCGATCATCTGTTCGGCGTTGCCGTGATCCGCGGTGATTATCGTCGTGCCGCGCGCATGTCGAATTCCCCTGATGATCCAGCCCAGGCAAGTGTCAACATACTGGCAAGCCTCGATGGTCTTATCGAGCTTGCCCGTGTGGCCGACCATGTCAGGGTTCGCGAAGTTGACGATGAAGATGTCTGTTTCTCTTTCTTCAATCGCGTGCAGGACTTTGTCCGCGACCTTGAAAGCCGACATCTCCGGCTGCAGATCGTAAGTGGCGATCCGCAGCGAGGGGACTAGTAAACGTCGTTCGCAGGCATGCTCCTTCTCGACGCCGCCATTGAAGAAATAGGTGACGTGGGCATACTTCTCCGTCTCCGCCAAACGATAATTGCGCACGCAGATCTTTTCCCAAACTTCCGCCAAAACGTTTTTGTGATCGTGCGGCGCAAAAGCAACTGCCAGCGGAAACGATCGGTCGTAGACAGTGAAGCAAACGAAATCGATTTGCGGGCGGCCGGACACGTCAAACTCCAGGAAATCTGGAACCGCCAGCGCTCTTGTAAGTTGCCGGGCGCGATCGGGACGGAAGTTGAAAAAGATAACGGCGTCGCCGTCCTGGATTGTCGCTACCGACTCGCCATTGGCATTAACGATCACAGTGGGCTCGATAAACTCGTCAGTCAGGCCTCGCTCGTAGGAACGCCGGATTGTCGCAACCGGATCTGTAGCTTGTTCACCCTTCCCTTTTACCAGCAGCTCGTAGGCCCGCTCGGTTCTTTCCCAGCGCTTGTCGCGATCCATTGCGTAGTAGCGCCCGATAATCGATGCGATTTGGCCGCAGCCGATTTCCGCGATCTTCTTTTGCAGCGCGGCAATGTAGTTAACCGCAGATGAAGGCGGCGTGTCGCGGCCATCGAGAAAGCAGTGCACAAAAACGCGCTCAACGCTGCGTAGTTTGGCGAGGCGAAGCAGTGCGTAAAGATGCTCCTGTGATGAATGCACCTGGCCGTCGGAGATCAAGCCCATCAGGTGCAGTGCTTTCCCTCGTTGCTTAACGCCGTCCATTGCCGCCAGCAAAACTTCATTACGGAAAAACTCGCCGGTCGTGATGTCGTGATCAACTCGCGACACGTCCATGCGGATCACGCGTCCCGCTCCGATGTTCAAATGCCCGACTTCCGAATTGCCCATCACACCGGCGGGCAAACCCACGCGCGTGCCCGAAGCTTCGAGCAAGGTCTGTGGATAGTCTTCGCAGATCTCGTCGTAGTAAGGCGTCGCGGCCAGGGCAATAGCATTGCCCTCGCGTTGCGGAGAATATCCCCAACCGTCAATGATGATTAATGCCAGCGGTCCGCGTTTCTGATTCAAAGGTGAACCTCTGAGGCCGTCTCAAACTGTAAGATCAGTTTTCCAATAATCGGGACTCTCCTGCATATTCGGATCGGGGCGCTCCATCCAGCGCTCAGGCCGATGCAGCGCGATGAAGCCGAAGCGCGCATACAAGCCGTGAGCGTCTTTGGTGGCCAAAACCCAGCGGCGGAAGCCTTGCAATTCCGAATGTGACAGCATCACTTCCATCAGCCATTTGGACAGACCCAGGCCGCGGTGTTCCGGAAGTACAAACACGTCGGCAATCCAGGCGAACGTCGCGTAGTCGGTCACGACGCGTGCGAAGCCGATCTGCTGGTTGTTTTTGTAGAGTCCGAAGTTGAGAGAATTGTCGAGAGCACGCCGCACAGTTTCGATCGTGCGGCCCGAGGCCCAATAAGACTCATTCGCAATGAAGTCGTGGATTTTCCCAATATCAAGGCGATCGTTATCGGTGCTGATCGTGTATTCCCCTCGCTGCCACTCGCGCTCCCGGGCTTCCGTCATTTATTGCTCTTGGCTCCTTTAGGTTTTCGCGGCGGCAACAGCAGGTTTCAACTGATAGAACGCGGCGCGACCCGGATAGCGCGCCGCTCCTCGCAGGTCCTCCTCAATGCGCAGGAGTTGGTTGTACTTGGCGATCCGGTCAGTGCGAGAAAGCGAGCCCGTCTTGATCTGGCCGGCGTTGGTGGCTACCGCCAGGTCGGCTATGAAAGGATCTTCGGTCTCACCAGAGCGATGCGAGATGACCGCGGTGCGCCCGTGAGTTTTGGCAAGCTCAATGCAGTCCAGAGTTTCAGTTAGAGTTCCAATCTGATTTACTTTGATCAGGATGGAGTTTGCGACGCCAAGCTCAATTCCTTTGCGCAGGAATTCGGTATTGGTCACAAACAGATCATCGCCCACAAGTTGTACGCGCTGCCCCAACTCGTCGGTCAGAGTCTTCCAACCGTTCCAGTCGCTTTCTGCCATCCCGTCTTCAATCGAAACAATCGGGTACTTCTCAACCCATCCCTTCCAGAATTCGACCATCTGATCGCTTGAAAGTTTTCGCTGGTCGCTCTTTTTGAAAATGTATGAATCGCCCGCGTAAAACTCGCTCGCCGCAGGGTCAAGCGCCAGCAGGCAATCTTTTCCGGGAACGTAACCCGCTTGAACAATCGCCTCGAGGATGGTCTCTATCGCTTCCTCGTTAGAACGAAGGTTTGGAGCAAAGCCGCCTTCATCTC
>JBGPYG010000298.1:0-5372 GCA_041493085.1 Pyrinomonadaceae bacterium
ATTTTGCTAGTGCGTAAATCGCGCGGGACAATCAGCTTGAGTTCCTGCACCCGGTCGCTATCGCTTGATGGTTCTGATTTTGAGATTTCGAACCAGCGCGTCAAGGCTGCATTAAATGGACAAACTAATCAAGACCCTGCCTGCAATACTCAAGGCGTCGGGTGCTGCCGAGGAAGTCGCAGAAGCCGCCTGCATCGCCGCCTGGAAACATGCGGTCGGCGAGGGCTTGAGCAGTCACGCGATCCCTATTCAGCTTCAGAACCATGTGCTCGTCGTTGTGGTTGCGGACAATATCTGGAAAAAGCAACTCGAGCAGATGCGCGGCCAATTGCTTTTTAGACTGAACACCGTGTTGGGCCAGGCGCTGGTGAAGTCGATCGAGTTGCGCGTTGATCCGAAAACGCTGGGGAGCCTACGTGGCCGCGACGCAGGCGCAAGCAAGGGAAAAGACGGCGCTCTCGATTACAGAGTGCCTGCTGAACTGTTGTCTGCCGCGGCGGGAATCGAAGATGTCGACTTGCGCCGCGCGTTTCTTGGCGCGGCTACGAGTTGTGTCAGACGGTTGGAAAATCCGAAATCCGAAATCTGAATTCCGAAATTCAAATCCATGCCTATCACCGAATCCGATGTCGAGAAAATAGCGCAACTGGCGCACATGGAAATTACTCCAGACGAGCTAAAGGTCTTCGCGCCGCAGATGGCTGAGATTGTGAGCTACGTCGAGCAGTTGAATGAAGTCGCCACCAGCAACGTCGCGCCCGCGCTTGGCGGTCTTACGCCCGCAGGCGAAGCAACTGATTCTGCTCGCGAGGACACAGTAACTCCGTCGCTCGGCCAGAAGACCGCGCTGGCCGAAGCTCCCGACGCAGCGTCAGGTCATTTCCGCGTACCCAAAGTGCTGTGATTGTATGAAACCAGTAATTTATTGGATTGATTATTCGGCCCCGGGTCGGCTTGCGATTCTGGCAAGACCACAAGGCGACGATGCCCTGGAGAGTGAAATTGAGGGCTGGCGCGACGCCGGCATTGATGTGGTGGTGTCGATGCTGACGGAAAGTGACAACTCATATCTTGGTCTGTCTGCCGAAGCTGAACTCTGCCGCAGTAATGGGCTGCGGTTCATAAGCTTTCCCATGAAGGATTTCGGCGTACCCCCTTCCGTAGACGTGACGCTTGCGCTGGTGAAGGAACTCAGTGATCTCTTCGCGAGCGGGAAAAGCATCGGGTTTCACTGCCACGGATGCATCGGCCGCGCCCCGCTAATCGCCTCTTGTGTCCTGATGTATTCCGGCAACAGCGCTGAAGCTGCTTTCGGCCTTGTAAGCGTCGCGCGCGGATACCCTATTCCCGAAGCTCAAGCGCAGGCCGATTGGGGTCGGAACTTCGCGCGACAGTTGAGTTCGTCCGTAAATCTCTAGTTGTCTGTTCTTAGTTTTTGCTGTTCTTAATTTCTGCCTAATGGACTTTGGAAACACATCTGCAACGGATCTCGTCAGACTTATTAGCGATGGCGAAATCACAGCCCGTCGAGCGGTAGAGTTGTCGCTCGACGTTGCCGAGAAACTCAACGAATCGCTCAACGCTTTTTTGGAGATCGATCGCAGCGGCGCACTTGAAAGAGCCGAGTCACTTTCTCAACAAGCGGGCCAACCGGGCCAAGGGGGATCGCTCGCCGGAATACCCATCGCGATCAAAGACAACATCTGCGTCCGCGGGCTGCAAACGTCCTGCGGCTCGCGCATTCTCGGAGCCTACCATCCGCCCTACAACGCCACGGTGATTGAGCGTTTGCTGGGCGCCGGAGCGGTCGTTGTTGGCAAAACCAACTGCGACGAGTTTGCCATGGGCTCGTCAAACGAGAACTCCGCGTTCGGTCCAGTCAAAAACCCGTGGGATACGTCTCGCGTTCCCGGCGGCTCTTCGGGTGGATCGGCAGCCGCGGTTGCGGCCGGCATCGTGCCCGTCGCCCTGGGTTCTGATACGGGCGGTTCAGTGCGACAACCGGCGTCACTTTGCGGAGTGCTGGGTCTGAAACCAACTTACGGACGCAACTCTCGCTACGGCCTGGTAGCGTTCGCGTCATCGCTGGATCAAGTTGGCATCTTTGCTCGCAGCACGAACGACATCGCCCGGGTTCTGGGAATAATTGGCGGGCGCGATCCGCACGATGCCACCACCGCCGATGTGCCGGTGCCCGATTACGCAGCCGACCTAACCGGCAACATCAAAGGCGCGCGCATTGGTTTGCCGCGATCGCTTTTCGGCGAAGGACTGGATGCCGAGGTCCGCGAATCAGTATTGGCGGCGGTTGATGTCTATCGCGAGCTGGGCGCGGAGGTAGTTGATGTTGAACTACCAAACGCGCAATACAGTATCGCCGTTTACTACATCATCGCGACCGCTGAAGCTTCCTCAAACCTCGCGCGCTTCGACGGTGTTCGTTATGGATTTCGCGCGGAAGATGCGCCCGAGCTGCGGCAGATGTATCGCAAAACGCGCGAGGAAGGGTTTGGGCCGGAAGTTAAGCGACGCATTATGCTGGGCACTTACGTGCTTTCCGCAGGCTACTATGAAGCCTACTACGGAAAAGCGCAGCAGGTTCGCTCACTAATCAAGCAGGATTTTCACCGGGCTTTTGAGAGTTGCGATGCGATCATCACGCCAACTTCACCGACGCCCGCGTTCTCGATTGGCGAAAAAGTTGACAACCCACTGGCGATGTATCTGAACGACATCTACACCGTCACCGCGAATCTCGCCGGTATTCCCGGACTAAATGTCCCCTGTGGCCTTTCAACAAACCGACTGCCAATAGGTTTCCAACTGCTCGGCGCTTACTGGTCGGAACCGACCTTATTGAAACTCGCGCACGCATATGAAATGGCGCAGCCCTTTACCGAGCGCCCGCCAATCTGTGCTTAATAAGACAGACTTCATGAACGAGTGGTAAAGAGCGGGGTAAGCCCACCACTCAAGCTCTTCACTGGGACCGCGGGCGCCCCGCCCGCCGTGGGCGCGCAGCGCGAACTGCACTTCTGAAGTTGTGCACTTGGCGAGATTCCTCGCACCTTGCGGCACTCGTAGCGGGCGGGGCGCCCGCGGTCCCAGTGAAGAGCTCGAGCGGTGGTCTTGCCCCAGCTGACTGGGTAACACACCAGCGACCCTGAAGTGCTTACCCGAATTGTGCGTGCTTCCTTTAGTTTGTAATTTTTTCTGGTTTTGATTCTTCGACCTGCCAGGGCTCTTTGAGTTGCGAGGCTTCTTCCAGTTGCGGAGTCTTTGAAGCTTTGTCGGGAATCCAATCCCCGGTGAAGATCTCCACGACATTTTTTGCCGTTCCCACTACCGGAGTTACATCGAGACCAAGGTGAACAGCGCCAGGACCAAGTCCCTTTTTCCTGATGTCGTGGCCGGCAAACCCAACGGTAAAGACAGGACCAATGATAGGAATTGCCTTGAGCAGTTTCTTTACAACCGCCCAACCCACTCTGCCTTTGACTGTCTTCGCCATACCTAATAATCAGACCACATCGCCAGACCTTTGCCAACCTGAGGGTAGTGTCTTGATTTTCAGCCTTCTCTGCGCAGCCTTTGCGGCCTCTGCGTCTCAGCGGTGAACCTTTCGCGGCCAGGATTCACCGCTGAGGCGCAGAGAACGCAGAGTTAACGCAGAGAGTAAATCAAACCTAGACACTGACTGCATGGGGGCTTGGCACCTCCTCAATGTCACCGGCTGAAGCAACGGCCTAATGAGATGTGCTAGCATTCCCGCGCCTTCATGTCAGCCGAAGCGAATTTAACTCGATGCGCGTCAAACTTTATCTTCTAATTCTTGCTATTTGTGTTTCGGCCCTACTCTTCTCGTGCAATCGCGCGAACAGTCCAGCTCGTAAACTTTTAATTTACACGCCGCATGGCCAGGATTTGTTGCGCGATTTCATCGCTCGCTACAAGACGCTTCACCCGGAAGTTGACGTGCAGTTTCTCGACATGGGATCGCGCGAAATCCTCGAACGCGTACGCGCTGAACGCAATCGTCCGCAGGCTGATCTATGGTGGGGCGCCGCGCACACGACGTTTCAAACTGCGGCAGACGAAAATCTGCTGGCTCCTTACCGGCCGACGTGGGCCGACAAGGTTCCCAGCAACAGCCGCGACAACCAGGACCGTTGGTACGGAACTTATCAAACGCCGGAAGTAATCGTTTACAACAGCGATGCGGTTAAGCCGGAGGATGCGCCTAAGGATTGGGACGATGTGCTCGATCCGAAGTGGCGCGATAAGGTTCTCATCAGAAACCCGAACCCTTCAGATTCGATGCGCGCGATCTTTGGCGCAATGATCTGGCGCTCTTACAAAGATACGGGATCGCCCGATAAGGGTTATGATTGGCTCCGCCGCCTCGACGCAAATGTGCACGAGTACACTGCCGACGGCACGCTACTGATGCAGAAACTTGTGCGCCGCGAAGGGCTCATCAGTTTGTGGAATCTCCCGGACGTTTGGATTTACAAAGAGCAAAAAGGATTCCCGATAGGCTACGTGTTTCCGCGGAGCGGCACGCCGGTGATAACAGACGGCATCGCTATTGTGCGTGGTGGACCAAATGAAGAAGAGGCGAAACGCTTCTATGAATTTGTAACTACGCCCGAGAGCCTGGTGCTGGCCGCGAAAAAATACTATCGCATTCCGGTGCGCACAGATATTGATCACACTCAACTGCCGGCGTGGATGAACGAGCGTGTGAACGAGATGCCACTCGACTGGGATTTGCTGCGCAAGCAAAGCGGCGACTGGCTGCGGTACTGGGACACCGAGATTCGCGGGCGGAGTAAGAAATGAACCTGCGTACATTTCAACTCAGCACGAATTCAAACGGGGCGCAGGCTTCAACGAGCCTGCAAAGCAGGCGAAAGAATTTAGCTCAGGGTGGAGCGAGCGAAGCGAGCGGGACCCTGGGTACAGACGCCTTATGCCATTAGCCCGCTTTAGCGGGCGGCAGATGAATCAGAACCGGGAGCGGACCGGGGTCCCCGCGCGGGCAGCCCGCGTGGGGTGGTGGTAGCGACCGGGTGCTGAGACTTAAGCCCGGCATTAATGCTTAATCTTCAATCAAGCGAGGGAAGGTCGGTCCTTATTTCGAGTTGAATCCGCTACCCGGTCGCTACCGCTCCCGGTTCTGATTCATCTATAGCACGCTAACGCGGACTCGTTGACCGTCAATTTCAAACATGCCACTGCTTTCTCTCAAAAATCTTTCCAAGCGCTTCGATAAGACTGCGGCCGTCACCGATGTGTCGCTCGACGTCGAGCGCGGCGAGTTCTTTGGTTTGCTGGGCCCGTCTGGCTGCGGGAAGACGACCACTCTCAGA
>JBGPYG010000301.1:0-5331 GCA_041493085.1 Pyrinomonadaceae bacterium
ATGCAGGATCAGCCTAAGATGAAGCCCTATCGCTCCTCCACTTTTTTTAGCGACGGATTATCGACGCGGCCGCCCATCGAAGGCACGGTGGCCCGGGGTTTTTTAAAGACAGACACCGAATTTTTTACGGGCAAGAAAGCGGGCAAAGCCAACGCCTCCACCAGCACGGCTACAGCGGCGCAAGCTCCGGCGGGCCCGCAGCCAACCGGGACAAGTTCTGCCGCAGGCACGGCGCTGATAGGTGCTGCGGCTTATCCTGACGACGTCGAGGTCTTTCCGATTGCAGTTACGAAAGAGGTGGTTCAGCGCGGCAAGGAACGTTACGAGATTTTCTGCTCAGCCTGTCACGGCCTGACTGGCAACGGTGACGGAATGATTGTGAGACGCGGCTTTCGCCGGGCAGCTTCGTTTAATGATGACAGGTTGCGGCAAGCGCCGGTGGGTCACTTCTTTGATGCGAGCACAAATGGCTGGGGCGCGATGCCGAGCTATGCGCCGCAGATTCCCGCGCAGGACCGCTGGGCGATCATCGCCTACATTCGCGCGTTGCAGTTGAGCCAGCAGAGCCAGGCAAACCAACCGGCGCCAGCGCCGGCAGCTGCGACCACGCATTCGCCAGCACCGAAAACGGGAGGCCACCAGTGACATCACCACTGACAGGCGGCACGTACAATGCACCTCCGGATGTGAACCGCTTTCAGCAACGCGCGCTGATTGTTGGCGTTGTGTTCGCGGCCCTCTTGCTATTCGGATCCTTCCTGGACCGCGCGCAGTTTTTCCATTCCTATTTGTTTGCTTTCAGCTTTTGGGCCGGAATTTCCGTTGGCGCGCTCGCGCTCTTGATGCTGCAACACCTGACTGGCGGCGGCTGGGGTCTGGTTATCCGGCGCGTGCTGGAAGCGGCAACGCAAACGCTGCCGCTGATGCTGATACTCTTTGTGCCCATCATCTTCGGGGCGCATTGGATATATCCCTGGACACACACGGAAGAAATGGCAAACAGCGCAGCGCTCACGGAGAAAGCGAAGTATTTGAATCTCCCCTTTTTCACTGTGCGTGCGGCAATCTACTTTGCTATCTGGCTGGCATTCGCTTTCTTCCTGAATCGCTGGTCGCTGTTACAAGACCGAACTGCCGATAAGCAGTTTACCAAACGCATGCGAATGCTCAGCGGACCGGGGATGGTGCTGCTTGTTTTCACGGTAACGTTCGCATCGATTGACTGGTTTATGTCGCTCGACCCGGAATGGTCATCAACGATCTACGGCTTTCTTTTTGTAGCTGCCTGGACTTTGAGCGCCTTAGCTTTCGTTGTCGCCGTGATGGCGGCGCTTGCAAGACATGAGCCGATGAACGGGATTGTTGCCCAGTCACACTTTCACGATCTCGGCAAATTGCTCTTAGCGTTCGTCATGCTCTGGTCCTACTTCGCTTTCTCGCAGTTTCTGATCATCTGGTCAGGTAATTTGCCGGAGGAGATTCGCTGGTACCTGCCGCGAACGCACGGAACCTGGGGCGCGGTCGCTCTGGCAGTAGTCGTCCTCCATTTTGCTTTCCCGTTTCTGTTTTTGCTGTCGCGATCGTTCAAGCGCAATGCCGGCAAGCTGGTCATTGTTGCCGTATTGATTCTCGTGATGCGTTTGGTCGATCTGTTTTGGATGATCGCGCCAAACTTTACGGGCGAGCATTTCCACATTAGCTGGATGGACCTGGTTGCCCCCATCGCAATGGGAGGCTTGTGGCTTGGCTTTTTTGCGCGGGCTTTAACTAAACGGCCACTGATACCGATTAACGATCCGCTTTATGAAACGGTGCTTGAGCAGAAGCACGCACACGCGGGTTACTAAAAGCGGGGAACAGGGGAAAAGGGTAAAGGGTAAAGGGGAAGAGTAGAAGAGGAAGTTTCGGAAAGATGGCCAGAACTACGCACAACGGCAACGGCCATGATCCGCGACACGTCACAGAAACGCCCGACGTGTCGCACATCAAGAATCTGGACGTGACGCACGAAGCAAGCGACGTTAACGTTTCCGGAGTTGTGAAGTTTGTCATGGGCCTGTCAGTTTTGGGCGTCGTTGTGTTTGTGCTGATGTGGGGGTTGTTCCGGTTTCTCGATATGCAGGAGACAGAGCCGAAGCCTGGGCCAATGGCGATGTCGCCGCAGGAGCGCTTGCCGCCCGACCCGAGACTGCAGGCAGCGCCCGGATTTGGCGTGAAGCTGGAAAATGGCGAATGGGTGGCGCTTGAAAAGAGAGAGCCGCAAGCTGAATATCGCGTGCTGCGCGAACAGTGGGAACGTGACCTGAAGTGTTCCCGGGAGCAAGAGTCCAACGTCCACGCCGGGTGCGTGCCAATCGATCAAGCGATGGAGAAAGTGCTGGAAGCTGGCCTTCCTTCGCGAAAACAAGATAACGCTTCCCGAAGCATTGATGATTACGGAGTGAGCCTGCCAACAGCGGCAAGTTCAGGAAGAATGACCGAGAAGGGGAAATGAAAGTGAGCAGTGAGCAGTTAGCAGTGAGCAGAAGGAAGTTGGCAGTGAGCAGTGGGCAGTGGGCAGTGAAGAACGGTCACCGCTTACTGCCAACAGCGCACTGCATACTGCCCACTCTCTTATTGCTGCTCACTGCCCACTGCTCACTGTTCACTGTCCAGGCGCAGTTCAGTCAGACGCAGGGAAACTCGCCGCTCTACAGCTCACGGCCGTATGAGGCGCGGGCTCCGAGCGGTTTGCCTAAAGCTCTAAATGGCGTAGGCATCGATCAGAAGCTCAATGAACAGCTACCGCTTGATCTCGTGTTCAAAGACGAGAATGGCGCGAGCGTCAAACTTGGTGATTACTTTGGGAAGAAACCGGTAGTGCTGTCGCTCGTCTATTACCAGTGCCCGATGCTTTGTAACCAGGTGCTCAATGGCATGGTGACCGCATTCAAGGTTATGGCTTTCAAACCCGGGGAAGAGTTTGAAGTGGTGACGGTCAGTTTCGATCCGCGTGAGACGGCCGCGCTTGCCGCAGCGAAGAAGAATACTTATGTGAACTACTTGCCGGAGGCCCGGCGCTCGGGAGCAGCCAATGGCTGGCATTTTCTTACCGGAGACGAAGCGAGTATTAAACGCCTGACCGAGGCCGTCGGGTTTCGTTATCACTTTGACGAAGCCACAAACCAGTTTGCGCATGCCAGCGCGATTTACGTGACCACGCCGCAGGGAAAACTGTCGCGCTATTTCTACGGGATCGAATACGCGCCGCGCGATCTGCGCCTGGGTTTGATCGAAGCGGGTGACAACAAGATCGGATCGCCGGTCGATCAGTTGCTGCTTTATTGCTTCCACTACGATCCGGCTACCGGAAAGTATGGCGCCGCGGTGATGAACCTGATGAAGTTGGGCGGGGGCTTAACGTTGCTCGCAATGGTTGCGATGTTTATGGTGTTGCGTCGCCGCGAGAAGGCGCAAGTTGATTTGCGAGCCGGAGGCGCGGCGTAAGTCTTATGCAAACCTCTTGGATTCCCTTTGTTCCGGAAAGCGCTTCCACTGTTTCAGGCAGGGTTGATGCGCTCTATTTTTATCTTTCGGGCGTGACGGTGTTCTTTACGTTGCTCATCTCGGGCGTGCTCATTTTTTTCGTTATTAAGTATCGCCGTCGCACGCCCTATGAAATTCCCCGGCCAATCGCCGGATCGCACAAACTGGAAACGCTTTGGTCGGTCATTCCTTTCATAATCGCGATGAGCATGTTTGCCTGGGGCGCGCAAATCTATTTTCAAAACTCTCGTCCGCCAAAAAATGCCAACGAAATCTACGTGGTTGGCAAGCAGTGGATGTGGAAGATTCAGCACTCAACCGGACAGCGCGAGATAAATGAGCTGCACGTTCCGGTCGGCCGCAAGATCAAACTGATAATGACTTCCGAAGATACGATCCACGATTTCTTTATTCCGGCTTTCCGTATCAAAGCCGACGTGTTGCCCGGCCGCTACACGACGGAGTGGTTTGAAGCTACCAAGCCAGGCACCTATCACCTTTTCTGCGCCGAATACTGCGGTATGAATCATTCAGGAATGATTGGTTCGGTGATCGTCATGCAGCCGACTGAATTTGATAGCTGGTTAAGCGGCAACGCGAACCAGCAGTCTCCCGCCGTCGCGGGCCAGCAACTTTTCCAGTCGCTGGGCTGCGTTTCCTGCCACGGCGCAAATGGCGAAGGCGGCCGCGGGCCGGCTCTGGCGGGTTTGTTTGGCCGACGGGTTTTTCTAACAAACAACCAAACGCTGACGGTGGATGAAGCGTACATTCGCGAGTCGATTGAGAATCCGCAGGCCAAGATCGTCTCCGGTTTTGGTCCAATTATGCCGACCTTTCAGGGGCAGGTTACGCCGGAGCAGTTGATCCAAATCATCTCATTTATTAAATCGCTGCAAGTCACAAGTCCGCAATCATCCGGAGCAACGCCGGCAGCGCCAGAGCCTGTTCAAAAAACACAGACTGCGGCACCGACAACGGCTACACCGGCGGCTAAATGAAGGTAGTTGGGCGACGGGAATTATGAAAGCATTCGAAACATTCGAAACACCAACAGCGGCTCGCGTTAACTACATCAACGCCGAATATGGTCTGAAGTCGTGGCTGCTGACCAGAGACCATAAACGCATCGCGCTACTCTATCTCGGCTCGATCTCGTTCTTCTTTTTCATTGGCGGCCTCTATGCGATGTTCATTCGGCTGGAGCTGCTGACACCGCAGGGTGATCTGCTTTCTTCGACAACCTACAACAAGGTCTTTACCCAGCACGGCATCATCATGATCTTTTTCTTCCTGATTCCGTCGATCCCGGCAACACTGGGAAACTTCCTGGTGCCGTTGATGATTGGGGCCAAGGATCTGGCGTTTCCGCGCATCAATCTCCTTAGCTGGTATATCTATTTGCTGGGCGGCATCATTACTATCTACGCGTTGCTGGCCGGCGGCGTCGACACTGGCTGGACGTTCTACGCACCTTACAGCACCACTTTTTCAAACTCCTACGTGATTGCGGCTGGCTTGGGAATTTTCGTCAGCGGCTTCTCTTCGATTCTCACCGGACTGAACTTCATCGTGACTATTCACACGATGCGCGCGCCGGGCATGACCTGGTTTCGCTTGCCGCTCTTCATCTGGGCACACTATGCCACTTCGCTGGTCATGATCTTGGGAACCCCTGTCGTGGCGATCACTATTCTGCTTCTGGCTTTTGAGCGGGTCGCGCACGTGGGGATTTTTGATCCGGCGGCAGGAGGAGATCCGATTCTCTTCCAGCATCTCTTCTGGTTCTATTCACATCCGGCCGTTTAC
>JBGPYG010000165.1:0-7805 GCA_041493085.1 Pyrinomonadaceae bacterium
CGATCGTTATTCTTTCAAGCCGTTCCCATATTCCATGGACGTCAAGCTCAAGCGAGAGGTAGGGCGCGGCAAAATTCCAGTGCACGTCAAACAATACATTCTTGTCATTGCCAAAGTTGAAGGCGCAATCAAACCGGAGCAACGCTGCTTCCTGTGCGTTAGTCAGTTCAGGCGTTGCCTTGAAACCCTCGCGAACAAGCAACTCCTTAACTTTAGAAACATCTTGCTTGTGGACCAGGACATCCAGATCGCCGAACTGTCTTAGGGCAACATCGCCATAAGCGCACAAGGCGAGTGTCGGGCCTTTGAAGGGAACAGCTCGAATGCCGTGCGCTTCGAGAAGGTCGTATAGTTTGAGCAGCTCTCCGGTGAGAAAAAGGCTCTCCCTGGTGCTTTCCTGATTGTGATCTCGAAGTTGGGAAAGAGCTTGATGGGGAACCGTCTCCGGGCAAATGGAATTGAGGTGGTAGTACAGACGTGGGATTACGCTATGCCGGTCTGCCATTGCCAGCAGATAATCCCAATCAAGTTCACGTCGTAGCAACCGGCGCACGCGCTCGGTCCTTGCGACATCGAGAGTTGGGCGAGCCAGGCAGATGAGCAACTCGTTCTCTGGGCGGTCGAAGGAGATCATGGTATTCCTATAGACTCCAGCGGATTGTTCTCATTCTTGTGAGTTGAATCAAGGCGGGCGACGATGATAGGGTAACTTCAATGACCGACCTGGCTGCAACGACCGACCTGGCAGATCTGTTCGCGCAAAACAAATACGTCGTGCTGCGTTCGTGCGTCAAGAATCCTGAACTGTCTCTTCTTTACAGGTACGCGTGCAAGCGCGCGCAGATCGGCACCATGTTTCTTGACGGTACCTCGTCGGGCGCCTGGTCCGCGCCTGGGGATTGCTTTATGGACGGACTGCTGATGGACCTGCTCCCGCTCGCGGAAGATGTCAGCCGCGCCAAACTTTTCCCCACCTATTCTTATTTCCGCGTTTACAGCCGCGGGGATGTGTTGGATAAACACACCGATCGCCCGTCTTGCGAGATCAGTCTGTCGTTATGCCTGGGATACCAAGCGGAACGACCCTGGCCGCTCCTGGTCGAAGGGCCCGCTGGAGCGTCGTCAGTCGAGCTGGCTCCCGGCGACGCACTGCTTTATCGCGGGATTGAGTGTCCACATTGGCGCGAAGCTATGGACGGAGAACAAACGGCGCAGGTATTCCTGCACTATGTCGATCAGAACGGTCCTTACGCGGAATGGAAATACGATAAGCGGCCGGCTCTTTCGTTCAAAAGACCATATTTTGGGAAGTGACCGGGTGAGGGAATGGCAGAAGCCCGCGCGTCAGCAAGGGCTATTAACCCGCGAGCGTTTGGCAGATTCGAGGTGAGGGCTTTGCTTCCGAGCCCTTGCTTACGCGCTGGCTTCTGCTTCGGTTATCAACTCTTACTGAGCGACAAAAATAGATCTGAACAAGGGCAACGCTTTGATATGGGTTGCGAGGTCTTCGATCGGGGGCTCGAGTTTTGCGGCCAGGAGAGGCCCCGCTGCCGCTCGAGCTTTTATTTCCTCTTCCGTCAG
This sequence comes from Pyrinomonadaceae bacterium, assembly GCA_041493085.1. GTDB lineage: Bacteria > Acidobacteriota > Blastocatellia > Pyrinomonadales > Pyrinomonadaceae > PSRF01. The sequence continues at coordinate 1,582 of JBGPYG010000165.1, forward strand.
ACCTTCCAACAATCCCTTAAAAACAAAGAGATGCCTATCATCGAATTCGCCAATGCCGAGGACGTTTGGTTCGCGTGAGCCGAAGATCTTTGTCGCCGCCAGCTCCTTTATCCAGCCAACAACGAGGTCGATCGGATCCTGGTCTGGAAATTTTTGCTTTACAAGCCGAAGCACGGTTGCTCTATCCGGCACGTTCAAGAGCAGCGCCAGGAAAAAGCGATGGTCTTCGCGTTTTACTGTCGCCCGGCGCTGCGTGATTTCGTCCTGCCTCCATTCCTCCTCGTAGACTGGCAGCAACAGATCCGTGAGTTCGCCGTGTTTGCAACGGGCGCGATCCAGCAGCGCCTGAAACCTGTCGGTACTGCGCGATAGCCCCAGCGCCTCCTCAAGTTCACGATGACAAAGAAACTGAAATGCCCGCTTCAGCACCAGGTAAGTGGTCTGAAAATCCGACGAGGCAACCAGATCTCCAATGAATCTGTCAGCCTCCGAATGCTTCATCTTAAGAAGGAGCTCGACTGTTTGCACCTTCCTTTTGAGGGATCCGTCGGTGAAGAATGGATTGTAGGCCAGGAAGGGTTTCGCGTAGGAAAACTGTACCGACGCGCGTGGTGTTTTGTAGTTCCTGATTGTGATCGTCGCGGAAGGTCTATCAAGATGAAAGAGCGAATGAATGAACTCAGGGCCAGGGTTTATCTCTCTTATGTCGCCCCGCGCGAGCAAAGAGACGTCATTGAACAAGATCTTGCCTGTTAGGAAATGCGCGTTCAGCTCCCGATCCTGCTCGAAGCGGTAGTGCGTATGGACACTACTACCAAGTAATACTTGAAACGCGCCGGAAAACGCGTGTTGGTGGATGCTCGTGGTGCCATCGAGCCAAAAATAAACGTCGACATAAAATCTTGGCCCAACGTAAACAGTCAGCGGCGGATCACCGAAGTTTGCCTCAATATCCAATTGCTCCGGCAGGTCAGGAGTTGTGTGGACCCAACGAATGAGCTCCCAGGGATCAACCCGGTCGCTGAGATTCATTTCGGTGAGCGCCTGGGCCGCAATTCCCGGAAACAGATCCTCGTTGTAATTCTGGTCACGCCAGCGGCTCTCTACGAGCCTGCCAAGTTCAGTGAACGGCTGCATGCGACAGTTCCGATCTTTAGTTCAAGCTTAATAAATTAGCGCGCACGTTTCTGACAGTCACGTTTGAGCGGTGGCTAAATTGTCGTCGGCAGCAGTGGTTTGCTTCGTCCATAACTCAGCGTAGCGGCCGTCGCGTTCCAGCAGTTGATAATGACTGCCCGATTCCACGATGCGCCCCTCTTCCAGGACATGTATGACATCCGCGTGCATTGCGGTGGTAAGACGGTGGGTGATAATGATGGCCGTACGCCCGGCAGCGAGGCGGCGAAACCGCTCGAGCCAGTCAGCTTCGGCCCATGGATCGAGCGCACTGGTTGGCTCATCAAGGATGATGATCGGTGCCCGGCGGAGGAAAGCTCTGGCCAACGCGACGCGCTGCCATTCGCCGGTGCTCAACTCCACACCGCCCACAAACCACTTCCCCAAAAGGCTGTCGTATCCTTGCGGCAAACGTGCGACGATCTCTTCCGCACCGGCCGCGCGTACGGCGGCTTCGATCTCCTTGCGCTCCGGCAGCAGAGAGAGATCCCCAAACTCTACATTCTCTTTCACAGTCGAATTGAAGTGCACCGGCTGCTGAAAAAGTACCGTCATTAGCCGGTGCAGATTCTGCACCGGAATGTCGCGGACGTTTATGCCGTCCAACTCTACGTCTCCGGCCTCAGGGTCATAGTAGCGGCACAGTAACTTTATCAGCGTGGTCTTGCCGGCGCCGTTCGGCCCGACAATGGCGACAATCTCACCAGCGCGAACTGTCAGACTGAAATCATCCAGCGCCTTGCGCTCGCTTGCGGGATAGCGAAAAGTCACGTCACGAAAGCAAATCTCGCCCGCCAGGTCATCGACGATGCGCGCTCGTTCCGCCGTTGGCTCGGCGACCAATGGTTCGAGAGCAAGAAACTCGAACAGGTTTCTTATGAAGAGGCTGTTAGTGTAAAGCTGGCCCACGTGCTCCAAAAGCGATCGCAGCAGACGCTGACCCTGATTGAACGCGCCGTAGATTAGCGCCAGCTCACCAAGCGTGACGAACCCATGCGCGGCGCGCCAAACCATCCATGCCAGCGCTGCTCCGGTGATCAAGAGCGCGACGGCGGCCGCTGCGAGTTCGGCGCGGCTTCCCTTCTTTGCCAGCGCGATGCGCTCCGCGCGGAGGCGCGTTCGCAGTGCCTTGTAGGCGAAACGAAAATGATCGCCCAGCGCGAACAGACGCAACTCCGCCGCTGCTTCCGGCGTGGTCATCAACCAATCGTAGTACCGCGCGCGGCGCTCGTCCGCCGTAGTGCGCTGACGCCATTGATAGTTGACGACGTTGTAATGCACTACCACCCACAACGCCGGCAAGGTGCTGACCAGCAGCGCGACGGCAAGCCAAGGCCCCAGCACCGCCAGCAGGGCGCCCATCACGATCAGCGTCACGCTGTTCTGTACCAGGTTGCCGACGTTCTCCAGGAGCGCTACCGGCCGGTAGCCCGCCTCCGCGCGTGCGCGATGGAGATGATCGTAGTAATCAGGAAACTCGTAGAAGGCAAGATCCGCGGAGACGGATTTGGCGTGAATCAGATCGTTGATGTGATCCTGCAAGAGCTCCGCCTGCACCGTGCGAATCCACCCGATCGCCGTGCGCACAACTTCTGCAAGCAAAGTCAAACTGGCCAGAAACATGACCAGGATCAGCACGCTGCGCACATTCTGCCGGGCCGCACCGTTTTTTGTCGTCACGACCAGAGCATCGACCAGCAGCTTGGTGAGATAGACGATGCCCACCGGGACGACGCCTTCAATCACCAACAGCAACAACCAGGCGATGGTCCATGGTCGCGACGCTTCCCACGCCAGCCGGAGGCCGCGCGCCAGCCACGGCAATTGGCCGAGCGCTTTGCCGAGCTTTTGCTTTAGGATGGAAGTGGTTTCAAACATTGCGGCTGCTCGCGTTGTTTAGAGGCGGGAGTTGTCCGCCGCTGCAACGTTGAGACGGCGGGCACGCCCGCCTCTAAACGATCGATTAGGTGGTTGGTCAGACGTTGGTATTGTTGCCGCTGCTGGTCTGCGGATCTTGTGCGCGCGACATCAATCGATGGCAGCGCGCGTTGAGTAATCGCATCGCTACGGGAGGTTGTCAGGTCTTTAGCGCGCTCTCTGCCATCACCTGCTCGAGCGCATCGAGAATCGCAGGTAAGTTTGTCAGACCAGGTTGGAAGCAGATGTCGAACACCGGGGTTCCCGCGGCGAGGTCTAGATAGTTATGAATCATGCGGCGTTTGCGTTCACTGTCCTCAAGTCCGAAAGACCACGCGTGCGCCAGTACTGCCGCGAAGGCTTCAGCTAGTGAAAGCCGACGCACAGCGACCGCAGTACCGGCGTCTTCTCTCCGAAGCACACAGACTGCTAACAACGGAGCAGTTTCTTTACCGGCTGGGGAATGATCGTCGCCAGTGGCAATCGGCGACTGTGTCGTATTCAGATCAAATAGTGCCGCTGCGGACGGTCGCAGCCGCAGGTTGAAAGGGAGTGAGATAGCCCGACCGACGTGATCTGTAATATCAAACGCGACCAGATCGTCCGCCCACAGTGGATATCCTCGGCCACTCAGCCCAAAAGCGATGGTGGATTTTCCTGTCTCCGAATCTGCGCATAAAGCTGCGACGCCTGCCGGCGAGCGGACTGCGCTGGCGTGCATTACCTCCCGGCCGCACACCTGAAGCGCCATCGGCAAGACTCTTCGCCGGTAAGCATCGAGGACTAACTCCTCTCTCGCGGTGCTGGCGACGGTGGCCGCAATTTCGTCGCCTCGACTTGAGAAACGAAAGCTCGCGAGCCCCGGAAGGTGCATCCAGTACTCGTCGCCTGCGCCCTCGGCATACGCCAGGACCGCCCCATCGCTGTCACGCCAAACCTCAAACTGGGGATTTATTGGCTGAGTCAGCGGGGGCGCAGTTGCCCCCGTCCGCTCGATCCTCAGTTTCAGCATGGCACCTCGTTAGCAGCGAATTGCACGGAGCAGTCGGGCACTTAAGGCGTGCCCGTTATCCCTGCCCGGTTGGCTTCTTGGGGTCACCAGGATCAGCAGGCGACGTGCTTAGCTTGCCGCCGCCCGGGAACTGCACCAGATCTTTCGCTTCGCCGGTGTAGGTCACCTTCATCGGTTGCCAGGGTTTCTGTGACTGGTCGGGATCAGTCTCCTTCGAATTTTCCGTATCCGTATCCGACGTCAATGGTCGATCTTCGTTTGTCAATGATCGATCCTCCTTTCATGAAACATGGGCTCGAGCCCAGGATTCGAGATTTAAGACACTCCAAATGCGGTGGGCTTTGCTGCCCTCCTTACGGCTCTCCAGCAGCCGCTCAATCATTGGACGCAATCTGCCTTCATCGATGATTTCAAGGTTGGCAAGCGTCGGCACGCCTCCAGATTGCTGCCAGATCTCGCTGGCATTCCTGTATATCAAAGAAGCGTAAAAGGTCGTAGCTTCGATCTTACGTTGCCGGTCAAAACCCAACTGGGGAAACCTGCGAGCCAACGAGCCGCGCACCAGACCCTTGTTGAGTCCATCCTGAATTAAAAGGAAAGGCGGTGTCCTGTATAACATATCTACGAGATCCGGATCCCAAAAAGGCTGCAACATGCGCACGCCAGCCCTTTGGTAAACCTCGAACATTTCTTCCAACTCCCACGAGATGACGGCATGATCAAGCGCCGGGCGAATCTCGCGGATGTAATAGCTGTCTGAAGTTTGCTTTCTGCTGGCATGTTCCTCTTCCCGGCGCTGATCAAACTGCCGGCGAAGCGCGGCGTCAGGAGCGAGCCACTTCGGAGCGATCCAGGGCGCCGGCCTGGGCGACAAACGATGCCGAAGTGTTAACGCCCACGGCGCGACTTTTTTGACGAACCGTTGCGCCGGGGGATGAACCAGGGGCTGGGCCCCGAAGGTCCAAACCAGACTCCGCAACAGGGCAAAACTCGATCGCCGAAACGAGCGCCGCATGCTCTGCCATAACCGGTAAAACCCAGCGAAATCGAAATCGCGCAACAGATCGGCGCCAAGGAAAGGGCTTACTGTCAGCCATTCGTCGCCACCACCGCCCGTGAGTATACCTTTGCAGCCTCGTCGTTTGCCCTCCAGAGCAAGCTCGTAATACGCCGGCAACCAGGTGTTCATCAGCGGAGCTGACAGAGAACTACTAAGGGCGAGCGCCGGGCCTAACAATCCCTGCGGACCCGTGGCTTCAAAGAACGGCTTTACGACGTGCGGTAAGCCGAGTTGTGCGGCGACACCCCGCTGAACGATTTCTTCGTTCGATTTGGGATCGGGAAAAATAAGCGATAGCGCCCACGGCTTTGGCAACCCTTCAATGCGGCAACGTTCGGTAGCAACGGCGGCCACCGACACCGAATCAAGGCCACCGCTGAGAAAGATACCGGCGGGCCCGACGCTCAAGCAACGGCTCACCGCCCGATCGAGCAATTCGTCAAACTGCTCCACTTCGCCGGGAGTTAACCATTCTACTTTGCCGTCGGGTGAGGGATCCCAATAGCGATAACTGCGGCGGCCTTCGCCTGTTACTTTCAAAACGTGCCCGGGTGGGACGCGACTCACAGCTTCATAGCACGTTTCTTCCAACCTGGGGTAACGGTCCACGAGGTGGTCCGTTAGGGCTGCGCGATTCAGGTCCGCTGAGACGTGCGGTTGCCGGATCAACAACTCGACCGACGTTGAAATTAACAATTCCCGACGGCCATCGGCGTAGAACATCGGATAGCTACCGAGCGGATCGCGCAGGCACAAGAGAACCTCACGCGAACTGTCCCAGATGAGGAGCGCAAACGCGCCTCGCAGCCGCCTTAGAACATCCTCGCCCCAGCGTTGATAGCCGGCGAGAATCACTTCCGCGTCGTTGCTGTCGGCAGACGCCAAAAGGTCACCGAGCTCGTCCTGCAAGTCGCTGCTATTGTATAGAGTTCCATCGAGGACAAGTGCGATACCTGAACGCTTCGCGTAAACTGGCAACGCGCTGGCGGTTTCCCCGCTCAAGTACAAGTTTCGTGATCTCCCGTCGCCCGCCACCTGCCAACGACAGTATCCGGCCCG
>JBGPYG010000271.1:0-5771 GCA_041493085.1 Pyrinomonadaceae bacterium
ACCCTTAGGCTTGCGTAGTTAAGAAACCGGGACGGGCTCACGTGCGGTTGTTGTTTCAAAGGACTCGGCCGGCATTTTCGCTTCTGGCGCGGTACGGCTTTTGAGTTTGACGGATCCGGGACGGATTTGACCTTCCTCACAAGCTTCCACGAAAGCGGAGACTACGATCGCGTCGTAACGAGTTCCCACGAAGCTCTGAATACGCTGTATCGCGTCTTCAAACTTCATCGCCTGCTGATACGGCCGGTCGGTAGTCATTGCGTCAAACGTGTCAGCCACGGCGACGACTTTCGCCATCAACGGAATCTCGTCACCCTTCAAACCCTGCGGGTAGCCCTGGCCATTAACCATCTCATGATGCATGTACATGCCCGGCAGAAATTCTTTCATCGCCCGTATTTGCGACATGATCTTGTAACCCTTCTGCGGGTGCTGTTTCATGATCACGAATTCGTCGTCTGTCAGCGCCGACGGCTTTTTCAAAATGTTGTCATCGATGGCGATCTTCCCGACGTCGTGAAGCAGCGCACTGATTCTGATCTTTTCACATTCATCTTCGGAGAGTCCTAAACGCTGGGCAATCGCCACCGACATTCTCGACACTCGCTCTGAATGGCCGCGCGTATAAGGGTCCTTCCCATCTATCGCTGCTGCCAGACCCTTCACCGTGCCAATAAACAATTCCCGGTTTTCATCAGCCGAACGCTGCAATTCCTTGATGTAGCTCTCGATCTGATCCGTCATCAGATTAAACGAATCACCCAGATCGCCTAGTTCAGTGCGACTTGTCACAGCGATGCGTTGTGAAAAATCACCGGACGCGATGCGATGAGCACCAATGGCTAACTCCTGAACCGGCTGCGTCAGCTTCTTCGCGAAGAAGAAGCCGATGATCAGAGTTAGAAATGCGGCAACCATGCTGATCCAAATAGTCTGCCGCCTCATGTCGCTGACTGATGCCAGCGCGGCCGATTCATCCTGAATCGCAATTACTCCCAAACGCGAGTTCTTGTCCAGTTCCGCTGTAGCATATGAACCGAGCATCCCAACGTTCCGCCCGTCGCGTACAAGAGTGAAGGGCTCCAGTGCTGACTGCACTTGTTTCCCTGACTCCTGCCAGTCACGCACCACCTTGAGGTCAGTCATCGGCTTCTCAGAAAAAGCGACACTTGCTTCCGGATGCGCAACTGCGCGACCGTTTTGATCGACTACGAAAACTACGGGAAGGCCCGCATCCAGCAACTCGCGCTCGCTTTTGGATGTTGACTGGTGAACGGCTTTGAAAACTTCCTGAAACGAAACGATCGCTACCACTGCCGCCACCACGTCATGCCCAGTCTCGCCGCCCATTACCGGCGCGGCAACTGTCATTGCCATTTCCTGCCCCGATCGAATAATTTGTGGCCGGCTTACAACAATTCCGCGGCCGTTCATCTTCGCCAGCACTTCGCTCACACGTTGATCAACTTCCGCGCGTTGAATCAAGTCTGGCTGAAACGCTCGATGCAGTTCTCCCTGAACCGGCCAGATGGCCAGGCCAATCAGGTTGGGATCCTCCTCCAGCGTCTTTTGTAGTCGCGAATCGTAACCGGCGTCGTTAAGCAGCTCGATGCCACCAGCAAACTCAAAACCGCGGGCGATGCCGGTCACCACATCGCGATAGCGCTGGCCATAGAGTTCGATTTGCCTTGCCTTGTCCTGCACAAGCTGGGCTTGATACCGACCCTCAACTGACCGCAACTCTTCGGCGCTTCGTCCGGAAAGCAGAATCCCGGCGAAGGCTAGTGGCAGAAGGCCGACTAACAGCAAGACGCCGAGTACGATGTATAGCAGGCGAATTCGCCCAATCTTTTCCAGCATTTGTCGAAAGAAGGGTTTAGGCTAGGTGTTAGGAAATGAAACTTTCCTTTGGAAGGCCGCAAGCGCGGGAGCGCGCGGGAATGGCCGCTAGCTCATTATGGTCTAGTAAACTTAGGCGTGTCAACGCGTTTGTTAAACTCAGTTGGCCGCGGGAGCTGCAGCTATTACCGCCTAAAATCTTCTTAATACCGTGTGGTTTAGCGGGCTGCCGGGCCTGCCGACGCGCTTTTTAATAGACTTAAATGCCGCGGATCACGTCTAAACTGGTGAGCGCCACGCCGCAAATAGCGGGCGCAACGGAATCGGAAACGCCGGCGACGGGCCGCGCAAATCAGACAGGATGGGAACGGCTACGAGCGACGAGCAGATCGTAGAACGTGCTTTGACGGGCGACGCAGAAGCTTTCGGCGAGATTGTTCAGCGCTGGGAGCGAAGAATCTTCGCGCTTTCCTTTGGCATGCTCGGGCGCGAAGAAGATGCGCGTGACGCTACCCAGGAAACCTTTCTTGCGGCGTTTCGGAATCTGCGCGCCTTCCGCGGCGAGGCTAAAGTCTCCTCCTGGTTGCATCGGATAGCGGTCAATCAGTGCATTACGCGGCAGCGCCGGGCGAAGGTAAGAAACGAGAGCGCGCTGGAGGCGGAAGAAGAAAAGAACGCTTCCAGTTTTGCGGCGCCGATTCGATTCTCGCCGGCGCGAGTAGTTGAAGGCCTGGAAACCACGGCGGCAGTGAGGCGGGCAGTTAATACTTTGTCGGTCGAACTGCGACAGGTTGTTGTTATGAAGGAATTCGAGGAGCTTACTTTTAAAGAAATTGCCGACGCCCTCGATTTGCCGCTCAGCACGGTTAAAAGCCGGCTCTACACGGCATTAAAGCAGTTGCAGATGCGGCTACATAAATTTGCTTGATACTCAGCGTAAGTGGGAGTGAGTGAAATGAAAGAAGTGAATGCCCCAAATTGCGGCCGAGAGAACGACTTGATCGCCTTCCTGTATGGCGAGCTGAATGATGTTGAGTCCCGAACTTTTCAGCGTCACATGAACGATTGCGCGGCGTGTAACACTGAGCTTGCGGGCTTCAGAACGGTTCGTGAATCTGTTGTCGAGTGGCGCAACGAATCTCTGGGTGGCGTTAGCTCGCCTCAGATTACCGAGCCGGCTGTTACGAGAGCGGGCCTTGGAAAGCCTTCAGCGCCGGCAGCTCTGCGAGAGTTTTTCAATCTTTCGCCGCTCTGGATGAAGGGCGCGGTAGCCTTCGCCTCGATCCTGTTCTGCTTGTTTGCAGGACTGGCTATTGCTCGTTTGCGCGAAACGCCGCCGGCGGTTATCGTCGCAAATCCTGTCAACAACGCTCCCTCAGAAGAACAACTCAACGCGCTGGTGCAGCGACGTCTGCAAGAAGAGATTGACCGAATCAAGAACTCTAGGGAGCCGCAGCCTGACTCAACAACCTTTGCGGACAATGCTGCTAATCGAAATTCGTGGCGCCGAACTGCAAGCCGCGCAAACGTCGGCCGCAAAGATCCGAGTCAGAAAGCGCGACGCCCGCTTTCCCGGAGCGAGCGCGAGCAATTGGCCGCTGATTTGAGATTAATATCCGGGAAGAATGACGGCGAACTCGATTTGCTCGATGATAGAATCAATCAGTAGCGGATCCTGATCGAGAACGAGGAAAATCTGAACGAGGTTCTTATGAAGCACAACGGACGAATCTTAACTTTAGTTGCCTTGATCGGTTTGTTGTCGGCAGGCTCATCTCTTTATGGGCAGACAGCTCGGCAGCAGCAGCCAGCGCCGGAGACTCAACAAGGCGGTCTCGGCGGAGACCCCATCCGCCAATTGAATCTAACACCGGAACAACGGGAACAAATACGGGCGATTCGAGAAAACAACAAAGCAGAGCGGGCTGCGATCAATGAACGCGTTCGCGATACCAATCTCGCGCTGGAAGAAGCGCTAAATTCTGACAGCCCGGATGAGTCCCTGGTAGAACAGCGCGTGCGCGAGGTCGCGGCGGCCCAGGGTGCAGCAATTCGAGTGAGAATTTTGACGGAAGTCAGAATCCGTCGTGTTTTGACTGTGGAACAGAGAAATATCCTGCGATCCTTGCAGCAGCAGGCTAAGGAAATCAGACGAGAGCGCCTTCTGGCTACTCCTGACGAGAAACAAAAGCGACGAGATGAGAGATCTCGCGGCTTGCAAAATCAAAGGAATGGACTCGGACCACTCTTTCCTCGACGCGAAAACCAACGCCGGCCTCGCCTCTAGCACTACTACGAAACGCGACCGAATGAGCCGTCCAGGCATGCCTGGACGGCTTTTGTCATCACCGCCTTCCAGCCCACGGGCTAAACCAGTTAACCCGACGTAACCTCTTCAAGCTTGACGCATTGCGCAAATTTTGCGCATGATAAGCCGCTCTTTCAGATGTGGCCATTGTCCTGCTAAGACTCTATGGCTTTTCGAGAGTCAGGTGGTCACTATTCTTCAGATGTCGAAACAGCAGCTCGGCAAGCCCAACAGCGAAACTGCATGACTTGCCGATGGCTAGCTCCCTTATCAGCCCCTAAATGAACTTCGTTACGCGCTCTATCTTCGAGCTGCAAGAAACCACGCTGATGACCTCACGTGCGGTTGCCGGCCTTTTTAAAGGCCCGCGCTATCTCAGTGAGACAATTACGCAGATGGACGTGATTGGCGTCGGCTCCTTGACGATCATTCTGCTAACCGGATTCTTCACCGGCGGCGTAATGACGCTGCAAACTTTTCCCACTCTCGCATTTTATGGAGCGCAAGGACAGACTGGTAAGCTGGTGGCGATCTCTCTTATACGCGAGCTTGGGCCGGTGCTCTGCGCGCTAATGGTGACTGGTCGCGTAGGTTCAGCGATAGCTGCCGAATTGGGCTCGATGACTGCTTCTCAACAAATCGACGCCATGCGCGCCCTGGGCACCGATCCGATTAAGAAGCTGGTTGCCCCGCGCCTGATCGCTCTGATAATAACTTTGCCACTGCTGACCGTCGTCGCCGACGTCGTTGGTATCGGCGGTGGTGGCATCGCCGCGACATCTCTGTACGGCCTTTCCATAAATGAGTTTGTGACTTCAGTTCGGGACGGAATAACTTCCGATGATATTATTGGCGGGGTAATCAAGCCGTTCTGTTTTGCAATCATCATCGCATCGGTTGCGTGTTATAAGGGTCTCACTACCGAAGGTGGCACCGTGGGCGTGGGAAGATCGACAACGCGGGCCGTGGTGACGGCGTCGATCATCGTCATCGTGGCCGACTTCTTTCTCGCCCGAGGCCTGCAATATCTACTGGGAATGCCCAAGAGTTAGTCGCAACTAAAACCTATGGCTCTATCAACGACAGACTCGATACACACCAGCATGTCTGGGCAGGTAAGCCAGAATGCGGCGGGCTCGACCTTCGCCCATGTCGACGATAGCAATCGCGTCATTCCCGCCATTGAGTTTCGCGACGTGGTGCTCGCCTTCGATGAACGGGTTGTCCTGAACAGACTTAGCTTCAAGGTAATGAAGGGTGAGACCAAGATCATTCTCGGAGGCTCGGGCGGCGGCAAGTCTACAATCATCAAACTCGTGCTCGGTTTGCTAAAGCCTGACGAGGGACGAGTCCTGGTTGACGGCGAAGACATCACTGACTACAACGAAGGCCAGATGATGGATGTGCGCAAAAAGATTGGGATGGTATTTCAGGAGGGCGCGCTTTTTGATTCTTTGTCGGTCTACGATAACGTCGCCTACCGTTTGCACGAGCAGGGCCGGCCCGAAGAGGAAGTAGAACCCGAGGTGCGCCGGATGCTTCGCTTCGTCAATCTTGAAGATGCCATCGACAAGATGCCGGCTGAACTCTCGGGCGGCATGCGCCGGCGTGTCGGCATTGCTCG
>JBGPYG010000146.1:0-8366 GCA_041493085.1 Pyrinomonadaceae bacterium
GTGATGCTTTTCCTGGTTGCGAATATAGAGCCGGACATGCTCGACTTGAGATTCACTTACGGTGAAAGCGCCATAACGGCTCTGCCAGGAAAACCGGCCTTTGGTTTGTCTTTTCGCCCAACCCGAAGAATTCGATTTCAACTTGTTTAAGAATTCTGACACTGAAATCGTCGGACGCAACCTAACCAGCAGATGTACATGGTCGGCCATTCCGTTGATCTCAATCGGAATGCCCTCCAAACCTCGAACCGTACCTCCAAGGCATTCGTGCAATCTGGGACGAAGCACGTCTGTGATTAGTGGAGCGCGTTCCTTTGTCGCGTAAACAAAGTGATAGAGGAGATTCGTGTATGACACCTTTTCGTCTCTGTCGCCTGCTTCGCAGGCTGATTGCTTGTTTCGTTTCTGCTCACCCCAGGCTCGCAAAGCCTCACCAGGGGCTAAGATTCTAACGCCTGCTGCGCAGGCTCGTTGAATGGGGCGGTGGAAATTGATGACTCGGGAAGTTGCTGAAAAACTTGCAAGCGGTCGACGAACTCAAGAACGTAACCGTCACATCTGGTGCTTAACAATCACGCTGGCGAGGCGGTCGGCGACGGCGGGATCAATGGCTTTCAGTTTTTCTTGTTGCTCGAGTGCTTTCGGGGTGTTGCCCAGCATGAGGTAGCTGATGGCGCAGTTGTAGTAATACGAAGGCTCGCGCGGGTCAAGGGCAATCGCTTTCTCATGAAATCCGATTGCCTCTTTCGCTCTTCCGGCTTTTGAAAGCGTTACGGCGAGACCATCGTACGAAAGTGAGTAGCCGGGATTCGTTTTGATTAGATTTCGAAAAACGAATTCCGAGTAGCGGAAGTTGCCCATGCGATCGTAGCTGACGGCCTGGTTGTATTTTGCTTTGAGCAGTTTTTGATCGAGGCTGATGGCTTTATTGAAAGCCTCGAGCGCGCGCGGATATTGTTTTAACTCACCCAGCGCTTCACCAAGGTTGTTATAGCTTTCGGCGTCACCGGGATTGAGCGCGACTGCATGCTCGAAGGCAACCTCGGCGTTTCCAAACTTTCCCTGCGCCATGTAAGCGTTGCCGATCCTGAGATTCGCAATCGCTGCCGTTCCCTTTTGATTTGTTGAGAGGGCTAATACGCGATTGTAGGTTCGGATCGCATCATCAAAGCGTCCCTGGTCAAAAGCGGCTTGGCCCGCGGCAAGAAGTTGTTGAGGATCACTGGACGAACTGGACGCGGAATTGATCTGACTGGCGGACGAAATCCTCGGCCGAACACTTCCGGGCGCACTCTTTGTTGGTTGCTGGGCTGCTAAGATCTGAAAGCTCAAAACGGTGAGAAGTCCGGTCAGAATCAGTTGAATGACCACACGGCCCGCTGGCTTGAGAAGCCGCTCTTGCGGTAGTTCAAGTGCGGCTTTTATTCTTGCCTCGCTATTGAAGTCCATGGTAAAAGAGTGCCCCTTTCGAATAAACGGGTAATCAACGGGAAAAATTGGAAACACGTGCGGATTCCTAATTTTTCCTATCACCACACAGTGTTTTGCTCGAACCCGGGTGATGGGAAATCATCAAGGAGGACTACCGCTCATGCGTAAGCTACTTCTGCTATTCGCGATCCTACTCGTCTGTGCCCCAGCGGGTTTTGCCCAGAGCGACTACTCAAACTGGGAATTCTTCATCGGCTACGCTCACGAGCGTGCCAACAATGGTGCCGATCGATTGGACGTAAGAGGACGGGCTGTGAACAGCAATGGCACGACCCAGCGCGTCGACTTTGTTTCCGAACGCATCCCTTATAACGGAGTCACCGGCGAAGTCGTCGCCAACGTGACACCGCACCTCGGATTGGTGGCAAATTTTTCCGCCACCTTTGCCAACACAAACTTCCTTGACGCGCTGAGCGGACGATCTCTCCACGCCAGGGTTTCGCGGTATACCTTGCTCGGCGGCCCGCGCTACAACTGGCGCAACTCATCGCCGTTCATTCCATACGCTCACGCGCTCTTTGGCGTGACGCGCTACCACGCGAAGTTTAGTAATAATGATTTTACTTGTCCCGATACCAGCGAAACTGCATTTGCGATGGCGCTGGGCGGAGGCCTGGACATCAGGGCCGGTAAACACGTCGACGTGCGCGCCGGGCAGTTTGACTATCTGCCGGTCTTCTTCAGCCACAAACGGGAAGATGGTTTGCGATTCTCAGCGGGCGTGAAGATTAAGCCCTAGTCCCGTCTTTTTTGATCAAGCAGAAGCCCGCGCGTTAGCAAGGGCCCTGGTTGCCACACAAGGGAACCGAGAGCCCTTGCTAACGCGTGGGCTTCTGCTTGATCGCGGTTCAGCCAAGTTTCAGCTTCTGGCGCCGATCGAAAAAGTCGGACCAGGCATCGCCGGTTTTCTTGAGCAGGGCGGGAACGTTTTTGACGGTGAAGTCAGAAATTTTCACGCCCTGCTCGATTTGTTTCCAAGTCACTGGCATAGATACAGTCGCTTTCGGCTTAGCGCGCGCCGTGAAAACTGCCGCCAGACTTTTTCCGCGCGCGTTCTGCATCCAGTCAACGTAAACCTGATCCCTCTTTCGTTTCGCAATCGTCCGCTCGACAGTCGCGATCTTTGGTGCGCGCGTCGCAATCTCTGTTGCCAGCAGACGCGAAAACTCCGCCACACTTTCATACTTATTCGTCGGCTTCAGCGGCAGATAGATGTGTATCCCTGACGAGCCCGAAGTCTTGGGAAACGCATTCAGTCCTACTTCGTCACAAACTTCTTTAGTAAGCAGCGCAACCTGCAGCACGTTTTCCCACGGCGCTTGCTTTGGATCGAGATCAATGGCAAGCCAGTCAGGCTTATCAAGGCTTGCCGTCGTCGAATGCCATGGGTGCTGCTCGATCGTTCCCAGGTTCACGAAATGCAGCAGGGAAGCGGTGGTCGTGTAAACAGCATAGTCGAGTTCTCGTCCTTCTTGATTTGTCAGGTGCACAGTCTTGATGAAGCCGGGCGCGCTCGCCAGATCCTGTTGAAAAAACATCGGCGCATTGATGCCGCGCGGCCAGCGTTGCAGGATCGCCGGACGGTTTTTCAGGAAGGGCATCATGTAGGCGCTAACGCGCAGGTAGTAGCAAATGAGATCAAACTTCGTGATCTTCTCGTCGGGCCAATAGACGCGTTCAAGGCTTGTCAACGATACCGCTTGGCCTTCAACATCGAGCACCAGGTCGCCCCTGGGTTGTTTGAGATCGAGAAACTCCGCAACCGAAAGCGCGACGCCTTTCTTTGTAGGCGTGCGTTTCACGCCGGCTTTTCTTTGCAAACTTGCTTTTGGCTTTGCCATGACTGTCCAAGAGCTTCGTGCTTGGAGCTTTGTGCTTTGACAGAGTTCAGGTACAAAGCACAAAGTTCTAAGTACAAAGTTCTAAGTGCAGATTAAAGTTATCCAAAAAGTATTTGATTTGCAAAACCGGCGTGTTACGTTCGGCCCATAAGCTATGGTGGCCAGCGTGGAGTTAGCGAAATCGCTTGCATTACAGAACCGAGCGCGGACCGGGGCCCCAAGCGGGCAGCCCGCTTTGGGGTGGTGGTAGCGCCGGATCTTGGGCTCAACTTAAGGATATGACGGTCGGCAACACGAGGATTGACGGAAATACGGAAGTTGACTCCAGCATCCGGCGCTACCGCGCTCGGTTCTGTAAGAGCTCAAGCTTCGCTATCGCCAAACTCAACCACTGCCCCCATAGACTTTTTTGAATCGGCGCAGCCGTGGAGGTGTTTCAGTGAAGATACGAACAAGGATATTTCTGGCAATTCTAGTTGGCGGGTTGAGCCTGGCAATCCTGGCAATGCCGTGCGCACGCTTTCAAGTACATGCGCGTCCACCGGCCTCACAAGCGATCTCCACTATCCGCTTCCGACTTGATTCCAGCCAGAGCAGGTTCATCGCCCACGCGCTTCGTGGCGGTCTGCTTTGGTTCAAAGGTCACGAGCATTTGGTAGCCGCTCGCGAGTTTTCCGGCGAAGCACAGATCACCCCGGACAAAATAACTCCCGCGTCGCTACAGCTAACCGTAAGGACTGACTCGATGGTGGAAACGAGCGACGCGTTCACCGAGTCGCAAAAACAGATCATCAATAAAGAACTACGCGAGATCGTCCTGGAGCCGGCGAAGTATCCGGAGATTGTTTTCAAGAGCACGGAGGTCACGGGCAAGCCGCTGGGCAACGGCCAATACGATCTGAAGATTGGCGGCGATCTCACGCTCCACGGCGTGACTCGCCATATCGTGATTCCGGCGAAGGTTACTTTGAGAGGAAACGATTTGCGTGCGGTTGGGGAGTTCAGCATCAACCGTGGTGACTTCAAAGTGAAAGCCACCTCAGCCTTTCACGGCATGATTCGAGTTCGAGACAAGGTGAAGTTCTCGTTCGATATCGTCGGCCACCGAATATGAGAGTGGAGAACTGCCAGTCGTCGAAATACATCAGAACCGGGAGCGGTAGCGACCGGCCAAAGATTCAACATAGGGTCGTGATGCTTCTTGCTTCCGATTCCAGGCAACATTCCTAACTAATAGTTGAAGCGCTGGGGCCGGTCGCTACCGCTTCCGGTTCTGATGCAGCCAAGCGACCGGCCAAGATTCAACAGGGTGTCGCGATCCGGTTCAGGATGAATAGCCATTTGGATGCGCCAGCATCCAGCGCCAGGCTGACTCGATAATCGCGCGCAGATCCTGAAACTCAGGGTTCCAACCCAGCTCGCGCTTTATCTTTTCCGAACTGGCAATCAAGACTGCCGGGTCACCCGCCCGTCTGGGACCAAGGCGAGCCGGGATATCTTTCCCAGTAACTTCGCGCGCCGTCTCCAGTACCTGATTCACACTGTAACCGTCTCCACCACAGCCCAGGTTGTAAACACTGCCGCCCTTACTCACATCCTCAAGCGCCTTCAGCGCGAGAATGTGGGCGCGTGCGAGATCGATTACGTGAATGTAATCGCGCACGCAGGTGCCATCCGGTGTTGGATAGTCGTCTCCAAAAACTTCCACGAAATCGCGCGTGCCCGCAGCGACTTGCAGAGCGATGGGAATGATGTGTGTTTCTATTTCGTGATGCTCGCCACAGTTCTCGCTGGCGCCCGCGGCGTTGAAATAGCGCAGCGATGCGAAGCGAAGGCCGTAGGCTTCCTGATACCAGTGCATCGCATGTTCAAAGGCTAGTTTGGATTCACCGTAAGGATTAGTCGGGTTGTTGGGAGCGGTTTCTTCTATGGGCTGTTTCTCTGGTTGGCCATACGTGGCGGCGGTAGACGAAAAAACAATCCGACCAACATTGGCCTCACGCATCGCGTCGAGCAGGGCCAGTCCATTCACGACGTTATTGCGATAATACTTACCCGGGTGCTCGCAAGATTCGCCGACCAGCGAATCCGCCGCCATGTGAATCGCAGCTTCAATCTGGTAGGTCGAAAAGGTTTCTTGCAACCTTCCGGCGTCGGCGAGGTCGGCCTGTACAAACTCGGCGCCTTCAACAACAGCCTCGCGGTGACCCTTATAAAGACTGTCATAAACGACGACCTCGTGGCCGTCTTTCACCAGTTCTTCGGTCACTACACTGCCGATGTAACCGGCGCCGCCTGTTACCAGGATTCTCATGAGTTAGCACCCTAATCGCTGGCTTGTGCGGGCGTGGCCCACGCGCCATCGTTACCAAGGTTGAACAGTGCAGCACTATAACCGCGGCTCGTAGCGCAAGTCTATTTTGAAGAAATGAGGATCGCCAGCAGCCGCATTGGGTTGACTTTGTGAAAGAGCGTAAGCGAGTTGTTACAGAACCGGGAGCGGTAGCGACTGGCCAAAGATTCAATGGAGTGTCACCTTGCTTCGCGCTTCCCAGGCAACGATCCTAACAAATAATTGAGCATTTGGCCGGTCGCTACCGCTTCCGGTTCTGATGCGCAAAGCGTCCGGCCAAAGATTCACAGAGGTCTCATAACCACAGTTGAGCACCGGGCCGGTCGCTGCCGCGCTCGGTTTGTAACCAGCGCATCTTTGTCAAGATGATTGGAAACTGCGCCAGCACCGAAATGAAGGTCGGGTTCAGTAATATATGGAGGTAAACCTGGAGGTTGGCTCGTTTGCAAACAAGCAGTTTGCGTTACAAGCCCTAAGTGTGGGCCATCTTTGGTTGCGCCGACGCCGCGTTGGCCGGGGCGGATTCTGACGGAGCGTAATAAAGAATGCGGTTACAGTTATCGCAGGTAACCACTTCCTCGCCGCGTCTAACCTGCGCCATCGCCTGCGGTCGCAGCGCCATGAAGCAGGCCATGCACGCGCCGTTGCGAGCCTCAGCAACTGCCACGCCATCGCGTATGCGCGCGCTGATGCGAACGTAAAGCGCGCCCATCGACTTAGGCAACGCCGCGACTGATCGCTCGCGTTCCGCACGATTCATCGCGAGCCGATCTGCCTGCTGGCGAGTCTCTTCGTCGAAGCTCTGCAAGCTTGCTTCGCGATCGGAGTTTAATGAAGCGACTTCGTCCGCGCGTTCCGTGAGCGAGGCTTCCGCATTTTCGAGCGCTTCCATCTGATCAAGAATCTGAGTTTCGAGAGTGGCGATCTGTTTTCGGGCTGCGTCAGCTTCGCGAATAGCGGCGGTGTACTCGTCCTGTTTCTTCGACGACATCAAATTGCGTTCGGCACGTTCGACTCGCACTCGCTGTTCACCAACTTCTATTTCGAGCCGCGTGCGCACATGCCTTGCTTCCTCTTTGCGAGTTTCGAGAGCTCGAATTTCAAAAGCGCGCTGATCGAATTGTGACTCGATCTCGGCGCGCCTTTGGGGTATCGCTTCTAGTTCTGCTTGTAGTTTTCTTATGCTTGTATCCAGGTTTTGTAGAGCGACTAATTGCTGCAATTCCGCTTTCACTCTTTATATTCTCCTTAAAAGATCAGGTCCGAATTTGATGTGGATCAGGGCAATCATCACTGGGGATTATCAGGCATCCACGCCCCCCGCGCAAGTCGGCGCCATTGTTCCCTGTCGGTTTCGCTAATCCGGCAGGAAAATGGAGGACAAACCTGACTACCCGCAGCCTTGGCGGCGCTGATCCGGGGCGTGAGTTGAACTTTCGCTACTCAAGTGGCCGAGGTTTTCTGTAAAATCAGGAGATGCCGGAGATTAGTCGCTTCCTGGGAATTGTGATTACTATGTTCTACAACGATCACGGCCCGCCGCATTTTCACGCAGTTTACGGTGATAATGCTGTTACGATTACTATCCGTGACCAGGTAGTGACTGGCGAGTTTCCGAATCGTGCCCTAAGACTGGTATTAGAGTGGTGCAAATTGCATGAGGACGAACTGCTCGAGAATTGGGAATTGGCAAAGCAGAGAAAAGCTCTAAAGCGAATTGCTCCACTGGAGTAAAAAACCCATGCTCAAAGTCACGGCTGCCAAATATGTCAGGGACTATGTCATTTGGCTAAGATTTAGCGATGGCATAGAGGGCGAAGTGGATCTTAAGGATGAACTGTTCGGGGAAGTCTTTGAGCCCTTAAAGAACAAAGAATTCTTTAAGAAGTTCGTCCTCCATCCAGACTGGCTTACGATCACCTGGCCCAACGGTGCAGACTTTGCCCCGGAGTTCCTGTACTCGGCAATACGAGTACACGCCTAAGACTTTCAAGCGCTTAACCAGGTAAGGATGTATTCATTGCCGTTCATTTCACTCGCCCAGGCGGGACGCTCAGCGCAAGTCGCCATACAAATACTGTAGTAGAGCTGCAACAGCGATTGCGGCAGTCTCCGCTCGCAGGGTGCGTCCGCCAAGCGTGACGATCGTCCATCCGGCTTGTCGCGCCGCGGCGAGTTCTTCATCCGTCCAGCCACCTTCCGAACCGACGAGCGCTGTTAGCAAGGATGGGTTCGCGGGTAGCGCCGCCTTTGCTTCCATTATTGAGTGCCCTTCGCGTTCGGAAAACATCAGACAGTTCAACTCAGCTCCAGCGTCTTGAAGATTGCCCTCGGTATTTTGAAGCAAAGCTGCAAAAGAAACGGGGCCGGAGATTTCGGGTACAACAGCTCGTCCTGATTGCTTGGCGGCCTCCAACGCGATTCGCTGCCAGCGCGCAACGCGCTTCGCGGCGTCAGAATCGTCGCGCAAGCGAATGTCGGCGAGCTTGGTCACCACCGGCACCACACGCCTGACGCCCAACTCCGTCGCTTTCTGTACAACCAGATCAAACTTCTCTCCCTTGAGCAGGGCGACTGCGAGTGTTAACTGGAGCGGCGATTCCGGACGAGCAGGTTCTACTTCCGAGATGACTTTGAGTTGAGCGGGATCGCGTCGGCTTTCCTCTATGCGGCAATGAAAC
>JBGPYG010000353.1:0-4449 GCA_041493085.1 Pyrinomonadaceae bacterium
ACACCTTCCATCGCCGTACGAATTTCCTGACGCAATGCTTTTGCTCGTGCCTCGTCATCAGCAGTGAACGTGCCGGCAATTCGTTTCTCGCGTAGTTTGAACAATTCTTCGCGCTGACTCTTCGTGCTTTCAAGTCGACGCCTTACGATTGCGCGACTCTGCTGTCGTTGCTCTTCGCTGAGGTTCAGTTCGCGCATCAGGTAACCCATGCCACCGCGGTGATCCATTCCCTTTCCGCCCCTTATCCCTTCACGACGGCCCATTCGCTCCCGGTGTCTTTCCATGCGCTCGATTCTGTCTCCGCGCAAGGTTCCGTCCTGCGTAGAGGGTGTTTGAGGCTGCGGTTCCTGAGCGAAAGCCACCATTCCACAAGCCAAAATGACTCCTAAGATTCCCAATAAATTTTTTCGTAATAACATTTCTTCTCCGACTCCTTTTTGCGGTTTTGCTGCTCAGCCAGTGCAGATTGGCCATGAGCTTTCCTTGTTGCCGCACATTAGACGCAGAAAGGCCCGGATAAGTCTGGAAAGAACGGGCCATTGACTTTCTCTAGTGGAGCAGAGTACTTTACACCGCAAAGACAATTTGTTCAGGGTTGAAATAATGTAGCTGGTAAAAACGCGAAGGATAGAGTGCTCTGGTTTAACTGTCGTCTATGTGCGCAACCCGAAAGATTTGTCGGTAGTAAAAATCTGAACTGCCACGTTACAATACCGCGCAAATGGATCTTCTGGACAACATAAACTCTCCTGCAGACCTGCGGCGCCTACCGTTAGAGGAGTTGCAGCCAGTAGCCGATGAAATTCGGCGTTACATTTTAGAAACGATGTCACGGATCGGCGGCCACACCGGCGCTTCCCTCGGGGCGATTGAGCTGGCTGTGGCGCTCCACTACGCCTTTGATACGCCTCGAGACCGTCTCGTCTGGGA
The DNA here is from genome assembly GCA_041493085.1 of Pyrinomonadaceae bacterium. GTDB lineage: Bacteria > Acidobacteriota > Blastocatellia > Pyrinomonadales > Pyrinomonadaceae > PSRF01. The sequence goes on from JBGPYG010000353.1 coordinate 931, forward strand.
CGTGGGACATCAAGCTTACGCCCACAAGATTCTGACAGGTCGGCGCGAACTATTGCCGACTATCAAACAGTACGGTGGCATCAGCGGTTTCTTACGCCGGGACGAATCGGAGTATGACACTTTTGGCGCCGGCCACGCTTCGACCTCGCTTTCCGCAGCACTCGGCATGGCCATCGCGCGCGACAAGAATGGCGACGACTATCACGTGGTCGCTTTGATTGGTGACGCGTCGCTGGCTGGTGGAATGGCGATGGAAGCAATTAACCAGGCGGGCCATCTTAAGAGCCGCCTGATCGTGGTTCTCAACGACAACGAGATGTCGATTGCGCCGGCGGTAGGGGCGTTAACCGGTTATCTAAACCGCATACGGAGTGCGGGCAGTTACCATCGCTTCAAAGATGAGGTCGAGGAAACGTTATTGGCGATTCCCTCGGTTGGCGAGCGTCTGCATCATGCGGCTAAGACGATGAAGGATGCGATTGCCGCCGCGGTGCTGCCGGGCGCCCTCATTAATGAGCTTGGCTTCAAGTACATCGGCTACGTCGATGGGCATAATCCTCGTGCGCTTGTGGCCGCGTTCCGTGAAGCTCAACAGATCAAGGATGGACCGGTACTTGTTCACGCGCTGACAACGAAAGGCAAAGGTCATCCGCAGGCGGAGAAGGACTATTATCGTTGGCACGCTACCGGCCCCTTCGACTTACAAACCGGCGCGGCAATCAAGTCGAAAGCGAGTGCTCCGACCTATACCGCTGTTTTCGGAAATACCCTCGCAGAGTTGATGGAGAAGGACAAGAAGATCATTGCTCTGACTGCGGCGATGCCCGATGGCACGGGCATTTGCACGCCGCTCGAAAAGTTTCCCGAGCGCTCTTTCGATGTCGGTATCGCCGAACAGCATTGCGTTACTTTTGCCGCCGGAATGGCTTGCGAGGGTTTGAAGCCGGTTTGTGCAATTTATTCCACCTTCCTACAGCGTGGGTTTGATCAGTTAATCCACGACGTCTGTATTCAGAATCTCAATGTGAAGTTTTGCCTTGATCGCGGCGGAGTCGCAGGCGGTGATGGCCCAACTCATCACGGACTTCTCGATATCGCGTACCTTCGTGCGGTGCCCAACATTGCTGTGATGGCGCCGAAGGATGAAGGCGAGATGCGCGACATGCTGCTGACGATGGTTGAGCACGTCGGGCCGGCGGCAATGCGTTATCCGCGTGGCAGTGGCGTCGGCGCAGACATTGCTCGGTCCCCTCAACTTCTCGAAATCGGAAAGGGCGAGATACTTCGCGACGGCGGCGAGATTGCGATCGTCGCCTATGGCTCAATGGTTCATCCCGCGTTACAAGCGGCTGAGAATCTGGCGAAGGAAAAAATTGAAACGACGGTAGTCAACGCCCGCTTCGTAAAACCACTCGACGCCCAACTGCTGCTCGCTCTGGCACAAACCAAACGACTCATCGTTACGGTAGAAGAGGCCTACCTGGCGGGCGGCTTTGGTTCAGCCGTTTTGGAGTTGTTGGAAGAAAACGGCCTGCAAGACAAAGTGCGCGTCGTAAGAATGGGAATTCCGGATCGGCTGGTGACACATGGCGATCCCAAGCTATTGCTGGCCAAGTACGGTCTCGACGCCGACGGCATTTACACTCGCGTGAAAGAAAGTATTGACGTCTTAGACGACCGTCGCGCCAAGCCACAAAAAGTCGGCCGATAGCGCCTTTGGCAAAGTTGAAGTAGATTTCACGCTCGTGCTGCTGCACAGACGGGCGCGTTGTTTTGATGCACGATATCGTGACCTCATCTCATCCAACTTCTCTCGAAAGTTTTCGCTAGCAAGCTTCTGCAAGGAGTTAATGCCTGCAGAGCCGAATTCCTCCTGTGGCCTTGCGCTTGCAGACAGTCCTCGGAAACAACTATTGACAATTAGGAAGCGGCTTGGAAATGAAACTCATGGAATCGAATATTACTGACCAGCAATACTTGGGCGCGGATTTGCAGCTTTCGGAACCGCACTTCGATGATGAAGCTACTGTGCTTTCTGCGCGGCCAGTGGTTCCCCTGCATGAGGTCAGGACCGGAGCACATTTCAGCAGGCGTCTGGGTTTTGGCTTGGCGATTCTTGTCGCACTTCTCGTTGGGGCGTTTGGTGCGAGACTCATTTACCAGCAGCGCGGCCAGCACGAGGAAAAGGCCATCGCGGAGCCAGCCAGTTCGATTTCCGAGCCCGCAGTCCAGGAAGGTCCCGTGGCTGGGGCCAGTGGATCTGCCGTTGACTTAGATGAGTCGGCCCCTTCGATCGCGGAAAATACAAATGCTGGAACTACACGACAGGCGCTCAACGCTCCGGCTCCCACGCAGGCCAGGGAACCGGCTCCGGAGGTTTTGCGAAGTGCATCGGCTGGCAGGGGAGTAACCAGGCAAAATGAGGCCATCAACCAGGAAAACAATCGAGAAATGCGGTGGGCTGAACGCATGGGGGCGCGACGTAAGCGAGCGGCCGAGCGTCAGGCCAAAAGGGATGCCAGGGGACATGAAAATCAGCCTTCCGACGATTTGTTAAGAATCAGAGAGATATTTGAAGGTTCGAGAAGGCCATAGGATCACAATTCAAGAGAGGGAGAGATCTTCACGAAGGTCGGGAGACTTGCCACTTCGCCGCCCGCGCCTCAGGGCATTTCGCCGTTGGCATTGGTTGAAGATTGTTGACTGTTTCCCCGACGAGTGGCATCATCTGGCGCAAGCGACGAAGAGTTTGGACGGCCATCAGGTCGCTTGTCCCGATAACAATTCTCACCTAAGCGAAACCCGACGTTTGTAATTTGGCTATCCATTTTTCGCGGTTGCGGCGCGAGAGAGTAGGGCATTTCTATGAAGCAAGTGTTTCGTGAGCGGGAGTGTATTCATAGAGAAGAGGGCGCGGAAGGCGAGTTCTACAACGGGGTTTTCTACGTGCAAGCCCTACAACGGCTGCCCGTCGACAGGGCGATGGAAGTAGCCGGTAGAGTTAGCTCTTTCTTCTGGGCTGACGCACCGAATATTCTGGTATGGCTGTGTCCTCGGTGTGCGGCTGAGCTTCACTTGGGCGAGTCGCCACGCGCCATCACCCAAGCCGCGCGGCGTCAAGCCTAAGAAAGAAGCAAGACTTCCTTCAACAACGAGCCGAGGCTGGTAGTCGCGTTCTGCTGTAAAGTAGACGCAGATGAAGAACCAGCGACCTGAGCGAACCAAGAGGCCCGAGAGAATCGACAAGTTGCTTGTCGACCGCGGCCTGGCCGACTCGCGCACGAAAGCGCAGGCGCTGGTAATGGCCGGCGTCGTACTCGTTAACGAACAACGCGTTGACAAACCTTCAGACACAGTTGTTCCGGATGCCGAGATTCGTATCAAAGGCGGAGACGATCCAACCTCCCGCTACGTAGGTCGCGGCGGACTAAAACTGGAAGCAGCGCTGCGTGAATTCGAAATTGATGTTGCGGGATCTAGTTGTCTTGACGTCGGCGCTTCAACCGGCGGCTTCACCGA
>JBGPYG010000141.1:0-8415 GCA_041493085.1 Pyrinomonadaceae bacterium
AGCCAGGGCGCCTGGAACTGGCGGCCGTGACGCGCGTAAACCTCATTCCGCAGCAGGCGCAGTTCATTAAGGCTCAAGCCGTGGAGCATCTGCTCTGAGATCAACTTGTTCTCAAACAGCTCCATGTCGCCGGGCGCCAGGGCCAGCTTGCGCGACTTCTTCTGCGCCGTCTCAATGGTCAGCAAGTTTTTTGCCTCGACCGCGGAAAGCGTCTTGGGATCGTACCTGTCAACGGGCCTGTACCAGTAACGCTCGTCAAAATATTGTTGTAGCCACGGCTCGCTGAAACGCTGGCCGTGAATTGCCTCAACCTCCGCGCGCAGCACGCGCCACTCGGCGCCGCTGTGCAGTCCCAGCTTCTTTGTGGTGAGCAAGCGAGTACGCCAGTAGCGCATGTCTCCGGGTTGGACGGTCTTATGCTTGCTCGCTTCCGCGTCTCGAATCAGATCGAGGTTACGGTTCTCAGTCGCATTGAGCATTGAGTTCTGAAAGTCGTGGTTGGGTTTATACCAATCCTGCGCTGTCAGGTAAGTTGCGATTTCCGCGTCTTTGAAGACGCGGCCATGACGGCCGAATACGATGCCGCGCATCAGCTTCAGGTCCTCGAGCGGAACCGGGACAAGGTCAGCCGACTTGAGGGCGGATTTCGAGAAATCAAAATCCCGCCAACGTTGCATGCTGTCCCGCGCCTTAACCGTTATGGAAGCCGTGAAGAGAAGAATGACAATACTGAAGGCGCTGAGTTTGAGACGGGGAGAAATCTTCATGGGTTGACTCCCTTCGTTGGAAGCAGACAATTGGAGGGGCAGGCCTTGTGCCTGCCGTTCGTAGCTTACCAGGGTGGGCAGGGACGAGCCCTGCCCCTACAAGCTTCAGCCGAAAATATCGCGAACCTTATCGACCAGACCCTTGTCTTCCAGATCCTTGTTTTCGACGACGGCAAGCTGTTCGAGGAGCTTGCGTTGCTCCCGGGTCAGGGAAGTTGGCGTAACGACGCTAACCGAAACAAAAAGATCACCGCGGCCGCGACCACCAAGCACCGGCATGCCCTTCCCCTTGATGCGAAAGACGGTGCCTGTCTGGGTGCCGGTCGGAATCTTGATCTTTTCTTCTCCCTCGATCGTCACGACGAAAACATCCGCACCCAATGCGGCTTGCGCGAAAGTCAGGGGTTGCGACGCGTAGAGATTACTTCCCTGCCGCTCAAAGCGCTCATGCACGGCCAGGTGGATCACAACATAAAGATCGCCTGCAGGGCCGCCCTGAGTGCCGCCCTCTCCTTCACCCTGCACTCGCAGTCGCGAGCCAGTTTCCACTCCCGCCGGGATCTTGACTTCCATCTGTTTCTCGCGCTCGATACGACCGGCGCCCCGGCAGTCTGAACAGGGGCTTTTCAGAACGCGACCGGCGCCGCGACAGGGCTGGCAAGTGCGAGCCACTGAAAAGAAGCCCTGCTGATAACGAACCTGACCGGTGCCCCCACAGTTGCCGCAATTCTCCGGCTGAGTGCCAGGCGCCGCGCCGTTTCCTTTGCACGTGTCGCAGGTTTCCAGTCGCGGAATACGCAATTGTGCAGTCATTCCGCCATATGCTTCTTCGAGTGTGATCTCGAGGTCGTAACGCAGATCAGCGCCGCGTTGTGCCGCCGTGCGACGGCCGCCCGTGCGGCCCCCGCCAAACACATCACTGAAGCCAAACAGGTCGCCAAGGATATCTTCTATGCCACCAAAACCGGGCGCACCCCAGGTTTGTCCGGCGCCACTCGAAACACCGGCATGACCAAAGCGATCATAGCGCTGGCGCTGAACGGGATCGGAAAGCACACTATAAGCTTCAGATAGTTCCTTGAACCTTTCTTCGGCAGCGGGATCGCTTTGGTTCGTATCAGGATGATGACTTCTCGCCAAGCGACGATAGGCGCTTTTTAGTTCCTGATCAGTAGCGGTGCGGCTCACTTCCAACACCCCGTAATAATCTCGTTTACTCATCCAGGCTTTCCCGAGACCCTCTCATGTAATTTAGAAATAGTTGCAAACCTCTTCGCTGTCGACTTGATCGTGCTAACCGGGATCCTCTGCGCTCGTGGGTGAGGATTCATTGGCAGGCTTCATCATTGCCGCAGTCAACTGGCCGGCAATACGCTCGAGCGCAGTTAATGCTTTATTGATTGGTTCGCGCCCCTCCGCGCCGGTGGCCGCTTCGGCCTCACTGAATACGCGTTCAGCTATCTCCTGATCATTTTTGGAAAGCAGTCCGCCAAATTTAGTGAACGACTTTTGAGTATTACGCAGCAGCGACTCCAGCTTGTTGCGCAAGACGACGATCTCCTTTGCCTGCCGATCGGAATCGGCAAAGCCTTCCGCCTCTCTGATGAGTTGCTGGATTTCATCAGGCGCGAGGCCAGAAGTTGGGGTAATACGCATTTGCTGCTCGCGGTTGGTTGTCTTGTCTTGCGCCGACACAGAAACAATGCCGTTTGCGTCCACCTCGAACGTCACATCAATCTGCGGCACGCCGCGCGGGCTCGGGGGAATGCCCACCAACTCAAACTTTCCGAGAGAACGATTGCCTTCTGCCACTTCCCGCTCACCCTGCAAAATATGAATCTCTACCGACGTCTGATTGTCGACGACGGTGGTGAAGGTCAGGCTATTGCGCAAAGGAATGGTGGAATTCCGATCGATAATCTTAGTGAACAGTCCACCACGCGTTTCCAGCCCGAGACTTAACGGCAAAACATCGAGCAGTACGATGTCTTTGACTTCGCCGGTCAACACACCGCCTTGAATCGCCGCGCCCATGGCAACAACTTCGTCGGGATTGATTTCAGCCGAGGGCTTTTTGCCGAAGATTTTTTCCACCGTACGTTCGACAATCGGCGAGCGCGTCTGTCCGCCAACCAAAATAACTTTATCTATGTCGCTGGCCTGAAGCTTGGCATCGTCAAGCGCCTTGCGACAGGGCTCGATAGTTTGGTCGACCAAATCTACGATTAGATCCTCAAACTCGGTCCGAGTGAGGGCCTTGTTGAAATGCTTGGGTCCAGAGGCGTCCGCTGCGATGAAGGGAAGATTGATGGTGGTTTCCGTCGCTGACGAGAGTTCACACTTCGCGCGTTCAGCTACTTCCTTCAGCCGCTGTAACGCCAGCCGGTCCTTCCTCAGATCAATTCCCGTGTCACTCAGAAACTGATCGGCCATCCAGTTCATGATCCGCTCATCGATGTCTTCACCACCAAGAAACGTATTGCCGGACGTGGAGAGCACTTCGAAGACGCCGTCGCTCATCTCCAGAATCGAGATGTCAAATGTGCCTCCACCCAGATCGTACACCGCGATGCGCTCAGCATCAGACTTGCCTAAACCATATGCCAGCGCTGCCGCCGTCGGCTCGTTGATGATTCTTTCGACAGTTAGGCCGGCAATCTTTCCTGCGTCTTTCGTTGCCTGGCGCTGCGTGTCATCGAAGTAAGCAGGAACGGTGATGATCGCGTCGGTCACCGGCTCGCCCAGAAAATCTTCTGCCGCGGCCTTCAGACGCTGCAGCACTATTCCAGACAACTCGGGCGGGCTATAGCTGCGGCCCTGCACCCGCACACGGGCGTCGCCGTTTGGAGAGTCGACAATTTCAAACGCCGCCGTTTCCCGCATCTTCTGAACTTCAGCGGAGTTGTATTTGCGGCCGATAAGGCGCTTCACCGCATAGACCGTATTGGCCGCATTAGTCACGGCCTGGCGTTTTGCTATCTGCCCCACCAGACGTTCACCTTTGTCGGTGAAACCAACCACGCTGGGCGTTGTTCGTCCGCCTTCTTTGTTGGGCACAATCTGAACCGCGCCACCTTCCAGGACGGAGACGCAGCAATTCGTGGTGCCCAAATCTATTCCGATCGCTTTTCCCATTTTGATTAGTTCGCTAACGTTTTAGTGCGTTAGGAGTGCGCGGATCACTTACTGACCGATACCTTCACCAGCGCCGGACGAATTAACTTATCGCCTATCCGGAACCCGCGCACAATCTCCTGAATCACTGTATCCGGTTCGTAGTCGTCGGTAGCTTCGGTGACGACCGCTTCATGAAGATGTGGATCAAACTGTTCACCCTCTGCCAAAATCGGTTTGACGCCCAAAGCATCAAGCACGCCGTTGAGTTGCTTGTAGATCAGATCCACGCCGCTCAGGAAATGCCGAAATTCATCCGACTCGCTGGCTTCGACCGACGCTTCGGTCTCCAGAGCCCTTTTCAAATTGTCGAGTACGGGCAATAGCTTGCTTGCAATATCCGCAACCACGCGATTGTACGTTTCGGAGCGCTCTCGCTCCATTCTCTTGCGGTAGTTCTCGAAGTCTGCCTGTCTGCGCGCCAGGCTATCTCTTAGTTCCTTGACCTCACCTTCAAATCGCTTCAACTCGGCCCTGGTGGCCACTAGTTCCGCAACCTCGGGGCCACCGGCACTGGGCGCGACGTCGCCGGGGGAGCCGTCGGCCTGAGGCGAAGCCTCGACAGGAAGGTCATCCATGTCAAACGCTTCCTGCTCGGGCACTGTTGCTTCGTTGTCGGAGGTCATATTGTTCGTCAACTGCTGGTCGTCTGACACGGAGGACGCGTCCGATTCTTCAGATGTTGCACCGGAACTGCTGTCATTATCCGAATCCAGGAAGCTGATCGGGATGCGGTTCGACCTATCGCCTTTTTTCTCAGGAGCCATCGAGTGGTGTCGATTCTTTCAAAGTTTCGGCAGGGCCTTCAAACGCGAGCTTCTTCGTTAAGCTGGCGCTCAATGAGCCGCGCCATGTAGTTTACCATAGCCATAATGCGGGAATACTCAATCCTCATCGGGCCGACGACACCAAGCGTGCCAAGGTATTCATTTGAGCCAAGCCGGTAGGGGGCGGTGATCAAGGTACAGTTTCGCATCGAGGAGGTGAGATGTTCCCGGCCAATAACGACATGAACATCTCCCAGCGTTGCCTGCTGTTCGCGAGAAACGCACTCATTCAGTATCTTGATTAGGCGGGACTTTTCTTCAAAGGTTCGAAACAACTCGCGCATCCTGTCAACGTCAACAAAATCAGGCTTGCTGAGGATATTTGAGGCGCCATCGACATAGACCTCAGCGCTGGTTGACCCCTCACCTTCCAGGCTCATATCACAAAGCAGAATCGCATTCCTTAGAAGTCGATCATACAGCGCTTTTTCCTCGCTCATGAGCTCGAGGATCTCAGCTCGAATGGCCACTAAGCTCTTGCCCGCGTACTCCGTGTTCAGGTAACGCGCTGTCTGTTCGAGTTCATCCTGTGTGATGTTGTCTTCCAGACGGATAACCTTGTTGTGAATGATGTTTGACGTGGTCACTAAAACGACCAGAATTCGTTTATCGGGAAGCTGAACGAATTCGATGTGACTCAGCCGGTTCTCGGCAAGCGACGGCGAAACCACAATGCCTACGTTCTCGGAAAGCTCGGAAAGCGCGTGGGACATTTTTTCCATGATGCGGTCCGAAGAAGTAGCTGAATCGGCTCCGCTTGAACTGAATACCCTATCGATGGCCCTAAGGTCAGCGCGAGAAAGCCGAGCTTCCTCCAGGATATTATCGACGTAGTAACGGTAGCCCTGATCCGTGGGCACTCGACCTGCTGACGTGTGTGGTTGTTCTACAAGTCCAGCGTCCTCAAGCTCTCCCATGACATTTCTGATCGTTGCCGAACTCCAACCGGGACTGTTGGAAAACCGATCAGCGAGGACAAGTGAGCCCACAGCGTCGCCCGTGACCAGGTGCTCCTTGATCACGGCGGCAAGCACCGCCTGGGCGCGACCGTCGAGAATGTTCTTTTCCGCGGATTGGAGGGTTGAATGGCGACGGGGCATCAAAGTCTCTGGTAAAGCCTATTCTATTGGACTAACCCCGGGAGCTCATGCTCCAGAGGTCGGAAAAATTATCGCGGTTAGCTAAATAACCACCAGACCGCAGTATAAAGGAATCTTTTGTCGCCCTGCAAACACTCGGGCCAAGGAGTTGGGCGCTCCGCGATGAACGGATAATTCACACTCCTGCAAATATTTAACTGCACTCATCGGCGACGGATTTGGTCGCCAAAATCAGAACGTTTTAGACGCTCGAAACGCGTGACCTGGGGATGGCGCTCCCTCCGCCGGGCCCGTTTGCCGCTCCAAATTTCGCCACTTTTTCTGAGGTTTTTGCACCGATCGCTGGTTCAATTGACGCTCGGCACAGGTTCTCCGTAATATGAGCGCAGCCTTTGGCTTTCAGTGCCCCAAGCCCCTCGGGTCTACAGCCGGAGCAGAATCCGAAACGTTTTCATTCTTCCTGCTTCAGGATTAAACATTTGAATTGCGATAAATCGATCGAACTGTCGGGAGTATTGGGCAATGACTGAGGTGCAGAAGTTTTTCGTTGACGCTTTTCACCACCTGGGCAGCAATCGTGGCGTGCCGACAATCGACGTGCGCTTTTATCCCTATGCTGGGTTACGCCACACGATCAGGGTCCGTTCAGGGCAAGTCTATGTTCGTTTGTCCGACATCTGTAAGGATAGCCCGCCCGAAGTTATGCGTGCCCTCGCGTTCGTGCTAGTGGCCAGATTGCTGGGGAAAAAAATTCCGGTTGTTCACGACCGCGCTTATCGCGACTACTCTTTAACTCCGGAAGTGATGCGCTCGTCGGACATTGCCCGCCGGGGTCGCGGTCGCAAGCTGATTTCCAGCGCTCACGGAACCGCTTATGACCTCGACAAAATATTTTCTAAACTGAATCGCAAACACTTCGATTCCAGTCTTGAGAAACCGACACTTACCTGGTCGCAACGGAAAACCCGAAGCATCCTCGGGCACCACGACCGTGTGTATGAAACGATTACGATCAGCAAGTCTCTCGACTCAATACAGGTTCCTGAATGGTTCGTGGAGTACATTCTTTACCACGAGATGCTGCACATAAAGCATGCCGCGCGGATGATCAACGGACGCCGTTACTACCACACGGCAGCATTCCGCCTCGACGAACGCCGCTTTGCCAGGTATGAAGATGCCCAGCGCTGGCTTGAGCAAGTTGCTCGCCAGCGTCGCGTTCCCCGAGCTCGCGCCGCTTAAAACTTATATTGGAACCTGTCGGGCTGTAGGACGTTTACACAATCGAGGTAGGTGGGCTCCTCAAAAAAGGGCGGCTAATCGGGGTGAAACTATTGACCCAGTGAGGCCGCCTTTTTATGTGCACAGTAACGCAAACTGTTGGTTTGCGGTTTGCTGACAGCTTGCGTTTCACGAGTTAGCCCTGCTGGACAAAGCCCCTCAGCCCTCGCTAGACTACGCGTTTCCAAATCAGGCCCGGATGCTTACCAGTAACTTTTCGGTAGTAAAACAACAAGCTCGCGGTATCAGGAAATCATTTAGACGGAGACTGAAGTAGATTTATGGCTATCTCTGCAACTCAAATCCGGCGCGGAATGATAATTCTCTTCAATGGCGAGCTGTGCAAAGTGATGGAGTTTCGCCACCACACCCCCGGCAATTTGCGCGCGATGGTGCAGGCGAAGCTCAGAAACATCAAGACCGGGTCATCTTTTGAACACCGGTTCCGCTCAGCGGATACGGTTGAACGTGCAGCACTCGAGCAGCACGAAATGGAGTTTATGTATTCAGACGGTTCGCATCATCATTTCATGAACACGGAAAACTACGAGCAGGTTGCGTTAAGCGGCGAAGAATTAGGTGACGCGGCGCAATGGTTGACGCCCGGCTTGAAGATTCAGGCGGAATTTTACGAAGGCGCGCCTATCGGCATCGACCTGCCACCCTCAATGGAATTAACCGTGACGCGCACTGATCCGACCATGAAAGGCGCCACTGTTTCCAACGTAAACAAACCGGCGCTGCTCGAAAATGGAGTGACAGTTACCGTTCCACCCTTTGTGAATGAAGGGGACCGAATTCGGGTAGACCCCACTGAAGGCCGCTACATCGAGCGCGCGAAGTGAACTTCTAAGTAGGACAGACATTCTTGTCTGTCTCTTGTTAACTTAAAGGACCGAACAGGCGGGAATGCCAGTGCTACGTCAGATTTTCCATTCATCATTTCTCATTTCTCATTTGCCATTTGCAACTAACCACCCCAGTCGATGACAAATGAGAAATTTGAAATGGTGGATTCAAGTTTGAAGTGCAACATGGATGGTTGCGAATCCTCGGGTATCAGAACCGAGAGCGGTAGTGACCGGCCAAAGATTCAACAGAGTGTCCTGATCCTCCTGTGCTTCGCGGTTCAGGCAGCATTTCTAACTAATAGTTAAGCGCTGGGCCGGTCGCTACCGGCCCCAGATAAAACATCGTGTCCTGATCAGTCAGTGCATATCGGTTGAGCCAGCATTAATAACTCATAGTAGAGCGGTGGGCCGGTCG
>JBGPYG010000337.1:0-4654 GCA_041493085.1 Pyrinomonadaceae bacterium
GCGAAACTGTACTCGCGCGATCATCATGCCGAAAGAGATTGATGAATTTGTGGCGCCGATTCCTTATATAATTCCCGGACAGCTATTCGCCGCCTTGTTGGCCGACGCAAAAGGGTTAGACGCGGACCAACCGCGTTCGTTGTCGAAGGTGACGAGGACGTTGTGAGTTCGTTTTACTGGGACCGTGTTACTGGGACCGCGGGCGTCTCGCCCGCTTACGTTGAATGCCAAGCTGTCAAAGTTGAGAGCCGCGACCCTGACTTGAGTGAACTTGTCGCTTGATGCGGGCGGGACGCCCGCGGTCCCAGTCAGAGCGGGTCCCAGTGTTAGGCATGAGTTTTCATAATTTCCAATTTATCGAGACGCAAGTATGAACATCACCTTGCAGGATTTGTCCAAAGGCCCCGTTTACGCGCAGGTGCGCGAACAAATTGAAACCCAGATCAACAATAAGGCAGTCGCTTCCGGAGAAGCGCTCCCCGCCCCAGCCGTCCTGGCGCAGAATCTCTCCGTCGATAAAGGAGAGATTCAACGCGCCTACTTTGAGCTGCAACGCGCCGGCCTGATTACAAAAGAAACTGGCAAGGACTTCCTCGGTCACGCCAAGACGACCTATCGCGTCGCGTAAACTGCCCCTATCGCTCAACGGGCTTTCGCTCCGTAGGGGCGAGATGTTTATGGGAACGCTCCCTCCCCCGGCGTTTTCATGCAAAACGAAATGCGCATTTCGTTTCGCATGAAAGGGTCGATAAAGAAAACCCTCACCATAAACATTTGGCTCCTAACGGAGCGAGACTGCGCACTCGGTGGAAAGAACGGCTCTATGACTAAACCCAGTCCCGCGTGATATTCTTTTTCGCGCTTTGAAATGCGGTTGCGAAAGCGCCAGCGCGAAAGTGGCGGAATTGGCAGACGCGCCAGACTTAGGATCTGGTACCGAAAGGTGTGGGGGTTCGAGTCCCCCCTTTCGCACCACACAAAACAGTAAGCAGTAAGCAGTAAGCAGTGAGCAGTAAGCGGAAGAAATAAATCTTGAAAGAAGGAAGGATGCCCGTTGCATGTTGAAGCGTCGCAACGGGCTTAACGCTTAATGAAGACTGAGTTTGTAGATGTCTCCCCAACGCGTAAGGAGATCAAGATCGAGATTGACCAGGCGACGGTGCGCCAGACCTACGACCGAATTAGCGATCGCTACGCGAAGCAGGCAACCGTGCCTGGCTTCCGTCCCGGCCATGCGCCGCGCGCGGTAGTGCGCAATCGATTCAAGAATGAGATTCGCGCGCAAACACTTCAGGAGTTACTCCCCGAGGCGGTCAATGAGGCGATAAGCAAACACGAGCTCAACGCCCTTGGCGAACCTGACGTGCAGCTCGACAATACCGAAGCGCTCGAGAAGTTTGGGGAGGAGCCGCTTTCCGTCAAGGTCAAGGTTGAAGTGCTGCCGACGGTTGAACTGCACGACTACAAAGGCATCCAAGCGGCTCGACGAATTCGATCAGTCACGGACGCCAACGTAGACGAAATGCTTGAGGCGCTGAGAGAGACGTCGGCAGCGATGCAGCCGGTTGAGGAGCGCGCCGCCGAGCTCGGCGATACTGTAACCATCAATGTTGCGGGAAAATTTCTTGGCGATAAAGTCGCTGGGCATGAAGAAGACATCAAGGCAGACGACGTTGAGGTCGTGCTCGGCGGCAAAGGAGTTCAGCAGGAGTTTACGGATAATTTGCTGGGTGTAAAGTCGGAAGATGAGAAAACATTTGTTGTCGATTATCCCGAGGATTTTAAGTCGAAAGGGCTTGCCGGCAGGAAAGTTGAGTACACCGCGAATGTTACAGCGGTGCGCGTCAAGGAACTTCCCCAGGTTGACGATGAATGGGCCAGAAGCCTGGGCGAAGATTTTGATTCTGTTGCGACCTTGCGCGCAAAGATTCGCGAGAACATAGAAAACCAGGCTGGGCAGGAGGCTGACCACCGCCTGCGCGCGGACTTGATGCAAAAACTTCTCGAGAGGCATCCGTTTGAAGTGCCCGAAAGTCTAGTCGCGCATCAGACGAGCTATCGGCTGGAGAGCGTAGTGCGCGACATGATCGGCCGAGGCGTCGATCCGCGCAATCAGAGTGTGAACTGGGAGGGTGCGCGCGAAGAGCTGAAGGTGCAGGCGCAGGCAGATGTGCGTGGCTCGCTGCTGCTCGAGCGCATCGCTGAAGAAGAGAAGATTGATGTCTCAAAAGAAGAAATCGAAACGGAGATTGAAGCGATTGCCAGGAACTCAAACCAACCGATAGAGCAGGTGCGCAGCGTCTTGACAAAGGAAGGGGGCGAACGTAGCATCGCGAGCAGGTTGCGCAATCGCAAAGCGCTCGACCTTTTAGTTGAAAACGCCCGAGTAACAGACGAAGAGTGGCGCGAAGAAGGGATGAAGGCTGAAGGCTGAAGGATGAACGAAGGAAGAGCATGACTCCAACCTTTTCATCCGTCATCCCTCATCCTTCATCCTTTTGTCTTACGGCGGTTAAGAAAGGTTATTGAGATCCATGGCTCTGGTACCAATGGTCGTCGAGCAAACGTCGCGGGGTGAACGCGCCTTCGATATTTTCTCGCGCCTCTTGAAAGACAATATTATTTTTCTCGGCACGCCTATCGACGATCAGATTGCCAATTTGATCGTGGCGCAACTTCTCTTCCTCGAAGCCGAGGATCCTGAGAAAGATATCAACATTTATATCAACTCGCCGGGCGGTTCGATCACCGCGGGCATGGCCATCTACGACACCATGCAATTTATCCGGCCGGACGTCACCACCATCTGCGTCGGCCAGTGTGCCTCAATGGGAGCGCTGCTGCTGACAGCCGGAGCCAAAGGCAAGCGTTTCGCTCTGCCAAACTCGCGCATACTCATTCACCAGCCAACCGGCGGTTCACAGGGTCAGGCGACCGACATCCGCATTCAAGCGGAAGAAATCCTGCGGATGCGCGAACTTACGTCGCAAATTATCGCCAAACACACCGGCCAGGATTTTGAGACTGTCGAGCGCGACGTCGAGCGCGACAAAATTATGTCTGCCGCCCAGGCCAAGGAATATGGTTTAATAGACGAGGTAATCGCGCACCGGGAATAGTGCGCCAGCCAGCAACGGAGAAACTGCCGATGATTGCGAAAATGAAAGCTCGCGGGTTTAGCTGTTCATTCTGTGGACGATCGAAGGGCGAGGTTGCAAACATCATGACCGGAACGCCGCAGCGCGCACCCGGAGTTCCCAAACGAATGATCGGTAAGAGTGCCTTCATTTGTAACGAGTGCGTTGAGCGCTATCGCCAGATGGTCACGAGCCCAGAACTTCCCCGCACGTCCGCGGTTAGCACAAAGTAAACTGGTTCGCTCGAAGCTCGAAGGAGATCCCCTACACCTATGGTTAGACGAACCGACGACACACTGCGCTGTTCATTCTGTGGTAAGTCGCAGAATGAAGTTAAGAAACTCATTGCCGGTCCCACCGTTTATATCTGCAACGAGTGCATTGACATCTGCAACGAGATCATCACCGACGATCAGCAAGCTGAATCCGTTGCGACGCGGCCGCCGCTGCCAAAGCCTGGCGAGATCAAAAACTTTCTTGACGAATATGTGATCGGGCAGGACGAAACCAAGAAGCGCCTGGCCGTCGCCGTCTACCAGCACTACAAACGGATCGAGCTGGGACGCAGACGCTCCGAGATTGAAATTCAAAAAGCGAATATCCTGTTGATTGGGCCGACAGGTACCGGCAAGACTCTGCTCGCGCAGACTCTGGCGCGGATGCTCAGCGTGCCCTTCACGATCGTCGATGCCACCACGCTTACTGAAGCAGGCTACGTCGGCGAAGACGTCGAAAACATCATCCTCAAACTTCTGCAATCGGCAAACGGCGACGTCGAACGCGCTCAGCAAGGCATTATCTACATCGACGAAATCGACAAGATTTGCCGCAAAGACGAGAACCCTTCGATCACGCGCGACGTTTCCGGCGAAGGCGTGCAGCAGGCGTTATTGAAAATTCTCGAAGGAACGATTGCGAATGTGCCGCCGCAGGGTGGACGAAAACATCCGCATCAGGAATTCTTCCCCATCGATACGTCGAACATTCTCTTCATCTGCGGCGGAGCTTTCGTTGGTCTTGAGAAAGTGATCGGGCGGCGGTTACGCAATAAGTCACTGGGCTTCCAGGCGGAAGTGAAGAGTGGTCGCGACCGTCATGCGGAGGCGTTGGCCGCAGTTCAGCCCGAGGATCTAATCCGGTTTGGCTTGATTCCAGAGTTTGTCGGACGCTTGCCCGTTTGCGGCGTGCTCCACGAACTCGACGAGGGCGCGCTGATCAAGATTCTTACCGAGCCGAAGAATGCGCTCGTCAAGCAATACCAAAAGAAGTTTGACTTCGACAACGTGAAACTGAAATTTACCGAAGACTCGTTAAAGGCGGTTGCTAAACAGGCCGTCGAAAGAAAAGTTGGCGCTCGCGGGTTGATGATGATCCTCGAAGAGCTGCTTTTGGACGCGATGTACACGCTGCCGTCTCAGAAGCGAGTTAAGGAGTTTGTAATTACCAGCGAAATGGTAGAGCGGCGGCGTGCCATTCCCGGCGAGGGGCTGACGGGCGTCGACGGCGCCGCGGCCTAA
>JBGPYG010000235.1:0-6412 GCA_041493085.1 Pyrinomonadaceae bacterium
AAACTGCGAGCCGAACCCGTAAGTCTACTTCTCTTTCGAGCGCCGATCAGTTTCTTCCAGGACGGTGCCGTAGTTTCGACCGCCAAAGTTGAAGCCGTTGTAGACATGGCCTTTGACGCCTACGCGTGCTCCACGCGAGGGAACACCACGCCGCGTCACGACCCACAGCCTTCCGGTTCCATCATCGATCTCGTAAGCACCTTGCCCGAGGGCGCCATAGCTGTCCCTGACGGTGCCCACGATTGCGACTTCTTTATTTCGATAACGGGCGGGGTCGGCATTGATTTTGGAAATCGTTGTTTGACTGGGACAGGCGGTAAGCAGCAGCACCGCCGCAAGTATTAGCGATGCAGAACCGAATCTTTTTACTAAATGCATACGCGTCTCCTTTTCCGATTCAAATTTACTAGAGGGAGAGCGCCGCATCAAAGACTGCTGGTTGGGAAACACTGCGGCACTTAACAGATGCCGAGAATGCTCAAACGGTTTTCCGCATTAGTCGAACTAAGATCGCAATTGATCTCAAATGCCAACTGATTCTCGGGCTATCATAGCGATGCTATACTGAGCGTGCATGAAAATCCAGCCGAGCGCACAAATGCTCAAGGGCGTGGTTTAAAGCCGTGAAGAAATATCTAATCATCGTCGAAGAAACACAGACAGGTTATTCGGCACCTCTTTACTGGGAGCGCGGGCGGCTCGCCCGCACCGAGCGCCGTCAGGCGCGACCGATCTCGCAAAAGGCTCAATCTCCGACGTCTTGCTCGCGCTGCGCGCTCGCGGCGGGCGAGCCGCCCGCGCTCCCAGTGAAGAGGTCGCTCGTTCCCGTGGGTGGTATCTGAGTTTTGACACAGCCTCTATGACCTTCCGCCGTGTGCTCCCCTGCTCTTCATGGGGCTCCGGCCCGAAAGCTGGGGCAGAGCCCCGACGATTCGAGGCAAGCGTTGCCGGTGGGGCGGAGCCGCCACCGCACATCAGACGGCATAGCCGCACACGCAAGAAATGATATTCTCAAATATTCTCAAGCGGACAGAATTGAAGCCATGAAGAAATATCTAATCATCCTCCAACGAACCGAGACCGGCTATTCGGCATAAGGGCAAGGTCTCGACACGCTATCCGGAAACCAGATAAACTTCCCGCGCTCAGCAATCTAGACGTATTCGGAAGGCAGACCAAGGTTTACGCGGATCAATGACCTCGATGTTATACGGAAAGGAAACGGGTTCGGGGTTTTATCCGGAATCCAGATATACACTGTTATGCGGCTTTGAGTCCTTCATGACTTCAATTAGTGCAACT
Organism: Pyrinomonadaceae bacterium; assembly: GCA_041493085.1. Classification (GTDB taxonomy): domain Bacteria; phylum Acidobacteriota; class Blastocatellia; order Pyrinomonadales; family Pyrinomonadaceae; genus PSRF01. Next base: position 1,303 of record JBGPYG010000235.1, read on the forward strand.
CAACTGAGACATCTTGCTGGTCGCCTTGCGCCCACTGACCCTGCTCGCGCGCTCGCAACGGCCAGGGCCATCCAGGATCCGTGGTTTGCCTGTCAGGCATTGGCTTGGGTAGCACGATATGCACCGGATCAGCAGTTCATTAAGATCATCAAAGAATCACTGCGCGTTTGTAGTACTGAGATCGACCCTTACAGAGTTGTTGCCCCGGCAGCTTGGCCGATTCGAGCGATTGTAGAACGCAATCATTCGGAACTATTACCTTCGGTGATTCCCGACCTCTTGCGTCGTACCAATAACATTGAAAACCTGGGAAGTCGATCTGAAGCCGTCTTTATGCTCTTTCAGGCAGTTTTCCCTGCGGGTCGTGGGAGTTGGTTTCCAGTATTGCAATCGCTGCGAGAGGCTTCTACTCCGCTGATAAACTGGAGGCAACGACGCAATCTGTGCGATGCGGTGTTAATTGTTTGGAATGAAGACGAACAGTTGGCGCTAGAAATAACCAATGGCATAGACGACTTGAAGCTAAAGAAGAAAATCGAGAAGATGTTGGCGACATCGAAGGTACATGAACCGAGGCCGTTTTTCTGGACGACCGCCGCCTAACGTCGTTGGACCGGAGCGCGGATCGCGTGTTCTTTAACTTGATTGTTGGATTCGAAGGTTGTTGCTAATCGCCGCGCCCGGTCAACTTGGACGTTAGGTGCCACGCAGAGCAGCGCCCGCGCTGCGCCCGCGAAACCTTCGGCCATACCCTTTCGTATGCATACTAGATGCTCTAGCCCGTCATCACGAAAGGACCTGCCATGTTCCATAAACTTTTTCCGCAACCCATCGATAATAGATATTCCGGTTCGAAAATCGCGCTGTGGTTGCTTGGGTTAATCGTATTCGTGCACATCTTGCAGAGCGTACTGGTCCTTGTAAATGGTCAATGGATCGCCCAGTCCGCCGATGGTATCCCACTTGAGACCTACCCAGCCGCCGCCGCGCAAACAATCCTGGCAATCTTCACGGTCTCTGCGTTCAGACGATTGATTATCTCGCTGATATGTGCGGTCGTGTTGTTCCGATATCGCAGCGCCGTGCCGGTGATGTTTGTCGTGCTCGGCCTTAGCTATCTAGGCGGTCAGGTGATTTTCCAGTTCATTCCGATTGTCAGGGTCGGAACACCCCCGGGTGTCGTCATGAACCTCATAATGTTCGGCTTGACAATCGTTGGACTGGCGCTATCACTGTGGACACGTGGCGGTTCGCACCTAGTCGGCCGTCGAACGCGTGCCACCTAACGTATTCGTTGGACGCGAGCGGAATTAGCGCGCCTCTGATCGACAACTTGTCCGTAATGCAGTTGTCTCCCGCCGCGTCAACTCAACCGTTACTTCCCAAACCAGCCAATCGGCTTGCCTGAAAGATCAACCCAAACGCTTTTCACGTGCGTGTACATATCGAGCGCATGTTTGCCCATCTCCCTGCCATAGCCCGATTGCTTGTAACCGCCAAAGGGAGACGCGGCATTGAACATGTTGTAGGTGTTGATCCAAATGACTCCGGCATGGATCTCTTTCGCGAAACGATGCGCGCGCGTGATGTTGCTCGTCCAGATGCCGGCGGAGAGGCCGTAGATAGTTTCGTTGGCCTGCTTGATCAGGTCGTCTTCGTTCTCGAACGTAATCACCGAGACTACCGGTCCGAAGATTTCTTCCTGCGCCACACGCATCTGGTTCTTTACATCGGAGAAGATCGTCGGTTGGAAGAAGTAGCCCTTCTGAAAAGCTCCTTCGAGCGTGGGGCATTCACCACCCGCCAACACGGTCGCGCCTTCAGACCGGGCAATATCTGTATAGCCTTTGATGCGGTTGAGTTGTTCCTGTGATACCTGCGGGCCCATATGCGTGGCCTTGTCCATCGGATCGCCCACCACGATCTTCGCTGACTTCTCTTTCAGTTTTTCAAGAAACTCATCCTTCACTGCCTCCTGAACAAAGAGGCGCGAGCCGGCGCAACACACCTGGCCCTGGTTGAAGAAGATTCCCATCATTGCGCCACTGACTGCCTGCTCAATGTCGGCGTCTGCAAACACGATGTTCGGCGCCTTGCCGCCAAGCTCCAGCGACACCTTCGTCAGGTTGTCGGCGGCAGCCTTCGCGATCAACTTTCCAACTTCGGTCGAACCCGTGAAGGCAACCTTGTCGATGCCGGGATGCGCGGCCAGCGCAGCGCCGGCGGTTTCGCCGTAGCCGGGAACAATATTGACTACGCCGTCGGGGAAGCCTGCTTCCTGAATCAACTTTCCCAGCTCCATCGCGCAGACTGGAGTCTGCTCGGCTGGTTTCAGGACTATCGTGTTGCCCGCCGCAAGCGCGGGGGCGAGTTTCCACGCCGCCATTAAGAGCGGAAAGTTCCAGGGGATGATTTGCCCGCAAACTCCTACCGGCTCTCGCAAGGTGTAGTTGAACATCTGCCCGGGCACGGGAATCGTTTCACCTTCGATCTTCGTCGCCCAGCCTGCGAAGTATTCAAAGTTTTCCGCGACCTGAGGCAAATCAACGTACGTCGACTCCTTTATTGGCTTGCCGTTGTCGGCAGTCTCCAGAGCAGCCAATTCCGTGGTGTGCTCTTCAATCAATTGAGCAAGCTTATAAAGCAGGCGTCCGCGATCGCGCGCGCTGACCTTCGACCACTTGCCTTCAAAGGCGCGGCGGGCGGCGGCGACCGCCTTGTCGATGTCCGCTTTGTCCGCTTCCGCTACTTCGGCGAGCGTCTCGCCCGTTGCCGGATTCGGCGTCGTGAACGTTTTGCCGGATTCAGCATCGACCCACTGTCCGTCGATGAAAAGCTGGTATTTCCGCGGCGTGTTCGTTTCGGCTGGTTGAACTGATGACATGATTACTCCTTCGAAGTTATTTAGTAGTCTCTGTGCAAACTCTGTGTTCTCTGTGTCTCTGTGGTGAGTTTAGTATCACAAGCGTTCACCACAGAGACACAGAGAACACAGAGAACTCACAGAGAAAATCAGAAATCCGTCGTGCCCGCCAGCAACTGTCTTAGCACGTAAGGAAGGATTCCGCCGTGCTGGTAGTAATCGATTTCAATTGGCGTGTCGATGCGAAGAGTGACCGGCACCTCTTCGGTTTTACCTGAGGCTCGACGAATTACGAATTTCAAATCCTTCTGTGGTCTGACTCCGTCTTCCAATCCGATCAAATCAAAGATTTCGGTTCCATCAAGCCCCAACGAGGCGGCATTCGTTCCTTCTTTGAATTGACAGGGTAAAACCCCCATGCCGACCAAATTGCTGCGATGGATGCGTTCGAAACTTTGCGCGATCACAGCCTTCACGCCCAGGAGCCGCGATCCTTTAGCCGCCCAATCGCGCGAGCTTCCGGTCCCATACTCCTGCCCGGCAATCACCACGAGCGGCACGCCTTCCGCCTGATACTTCATCGCCGCATCGTAGATACTAGTGCGCTCACTATCCGGCTGATGGCCGTCTGATCTATAAATAGTCACGCCGCCTTCCACTCCGGGCACCATCAAGTTTTTGATCCGTACATTCGCAAACGTACCGCGCACCATCACTTCATGATTACCCCGGCGCGATCCGTAGCTGTTGAAGTCTTCGATGCTGACGCCTTTCGCCTGGAGATACAGGCCGGCGGGAGAATTAGGCTTGATTGCCCCAGCCGGACTGATGTGATCCGTCGTCACTGAGTCGCCGAAGATCGCCAGCGGCCGCGCGTCGTGAACATCGCGCCAGTCTTCAACCGCATTGCTAAAGTTTTCGAAGTATGGCGGTTCCTGAATGTAGGTGGACTCCGAGTCCCACTGGTAAACACTGCCGGTCGTGGTGGGAATCTCGTTCCATAAAGGGTTCTGTTTTTCGAAGTCGCGATAGAGCCTGCGATAAGTATCCGGATCCATCGCCGTGCTCATCAGCGTGTTGATCTCCTCAAGATTCGGCCAAATCTCGCGCAGGTAAACGTCCTTACCGTCGCTGCCTTTGCCGAGCGGATCATGCGACAGATCGATGTCCACGCGTCCGGCGATGGCGAAAGCGACTACGAGCGGAGGACTCATCAGGAAGTTTGCCTTAATGCTCTGGTGAACGCGCGCTTCAAAGTTTCGATTACCGGATAGAACGCTCGCCGCAATCAGATCGTGGTCACTCAGCACCTGTTCGATGTGCGGATCGAGTGGACCTGAGTTGCCGATGCAGGTTGTGCAGCCATAACCGACTAAGTTAAAGCCGAGCTTGTCCAGATACTCCTGTAGTCCTGTCTTTTGCAGATATTCAGTCACGACTCGCGAGCCCGGCGCCAGCGAGTTCTTTACCGAGGAGCGAACACCGAGTCCACGCTCGACTGCTTTTTTTGCCAGCAGACCGGCAGCGAGCATGACGCTTGGATTGGAAGTGTTCGTGCACGACGTGATGGCAGCGATCAGCACGTCGCCATGACCCAGGTCAACTTCCGCATGCGGGAACTCTTCCGGATCAACCTCCTCCAGACGATCCGGCGTGGGGCGATTGTTGACCATCTCCGTCTCGGTCCAAACGCTCGTCCCCTGCGGCGTCGAGACGCCGCCCGCGGCCACGGAGACACCTTCCGGTCTTTGTTCACCACCGCCGGCTATTGCCGTCTTGGCGATCTCAACCGTTCCAATGCGAGTGAAATACCGAGCGCTGATCTCCTCGCTCGATTTCCCATAGCCGCCATCGCCCACGGGTTTCTGCAGCAGGTCGAGAAACTGGTTCTTTAAGTTCGAGAGTTCAATGCGATCCTGTGGGCGCTTGGGACCCGCAACGCTGGGAGCGATCGTGCCGAGATCCAAATCAAGCACGGTGCTGTATTCGCACTCACCCTTTTTGGGAATTCCAAACAAGCCCTGCGCCTTGTAATAGCTGCGCACCGCCTCCACGTGTTCGTCGGTGCGACCAGTGGCCTGGAGATAGTTGCACGTCTGCTCATCAACCGGAAAGAAGCCCATCGTCGCTCCATACTCCGGCGACATGTTGGCGATCGTGGCGCGGTCCGTTACCGAAAGACTCGCAGCGCCGTCACCATGAAACTCAACAAACTTTCCGACGACTTTGGCTTTGCGCAGCATCTCC
>JBGPYG010000306.1:0-5285 GCA_041493085.1 Pyrinomonadaceae bacterium
AATGATGCGAAGCTATTTCGCCCCGTTGGGGCGAAAAGGATTTTTGGGGGTTGTGATCTCAGGGTGGCGCGCGAGACGCGCTTACCCTGGGCTATTTTATTTCACGCCGTTGGCGTTCAAGACAGTCCGACGCGGCTTCGCCGCAGCACAGTGCGGTAAGGCTCTGCCTTACCGTTTGAGCAGGATCAATATACCCGCGACGATGCCAAGCACGGCCAGGCCAGTCGTGACCATTGAAGAGAGTTTCATATTAAGCAACGGCAAGAGTCCGGTGAGAATCAACCATAGGCCAAGTAAAAGCATTCCCAGATTTCTGCCTGCCAAACTATTTGTTAGTGCCATGCGTTCTCCTTTTTGAAAATGTGCCAGGTGCCAAACCTATCGTTATTTATTCAGACTGCACAAGCAAAGCAGCGCAAAACCTCCGCACTCCAAAGCTACGGCTTGAGGCCCATGCGGCGGAGCAGATCGATGTAGCGTGGATCGCTGCGCAGTGGTTCGTAGGCAATTTCCCAGCCTGACGCGCGCGAGCAAACCACTGTGAGCCATAACAGGTTAGTGCAGTCCTAGTATCGCTTGCACTTGCTGCCTTAGCGCCTGGGCCGTTGTCGCGTCGCGAAACGTCGCATGCTCCTGTCCACCCGAAACCGTCATCGTAAAAACGTGATCGTGCAGTTGCGGAAACCTCTTCTCTAACTGGTCGGCCCAGGCCTGCTGTCCGTCCGACCGCCGGGTGTACACCAGAAATTTTGTTTTCGGACTACCCAGACTAACGTAGCCAAGGAAGCCTCCCAATCTACTCTCCCCAAGCTGCGCAGCTTCCGACTCAGGATCAAAGCCGGCGCCGGCATCAAAAAAGCACGAGCGGTGAATGACGATCAAGGAGGGATTCTGTCGTACCACTTGATCTTCGCGATGCCAGAGCGCGCTGGTGTTTTCCTTTTCGATAACTACGGGAAGGTCTCGCAACACGTCCGTAATGTCATCGGCATTCGTGCCCCCCTTCTTGCGCGTCTCCGGATCATAAACCCTGTCCGGCAATGGCGAGTCCATTAATACGATTACCGGAGGACCGGACGGCACGGAACGTTTGAACCACGAAGCGCTGCTTCTCCACATCACTACACCGGCAACAAGCGCTATCGCCAATGCAAAAAGCAGCATTCGCAACAGTCGAGGTCTATGATTGCTGGAGGCTGGCGGTGACATGTTCGGGCTTGCCTGTGTAATTGAGTTGCCGGCGCTACTGTTGGCCGACTCGGGAGCAGTGCTGCGCTCGACTTCCGTAGTCAGCTCGAGGCGTTGCTTCAAGCGACGGATGTCTGTCAACAACTCGCGGGCGGTCTGGTAACGATCGTCGCGGTCCTTGGTTAGGGCCTTGGTAACAATCCAATCGAGCGCCTCCGGTATTTTCGCCGATAGACTCGTCAACGCCTTCGGCTCGCGCTCAAGAATCGAGACCAGCACGTCACTATTTGTTTGGCCTGCAAAGGGAGTGTGGCCCGCGATCATCTCGTACATGACTACTCCGAGGCTCCAGAGATCGCTGCGCGCATCAACTGTCTGGCCGCGCGCCTGCTCCGGCGACATGTAAGCAGTGGTGCCCATCACCACGCCGGCGCTGGTTTTAATGAAGGCCCGGGTTGGATCCTCGGCGCCGGCTTCCTCTGGCTGAGTTAGTTTGGCAAGGCCAAAGTCGAGCACTTTTACTAGAGCATCGCGCCGCAGCATGATGTTTTCGGGCTTAATGTCGCGATGAATAATTCCTGCGGCGTGGGCGGCGGCGAGTGCGGATGCAACCTGCTCAGCGATTCCTAACGTCTCGGCGAGCGTTAAGGGTCCAGTCAACATTCGCTGTCGCAGCGTCTCGCCTTCAATGTATTCAGTGGCAATGAAACGCCGGCCTTCGGTTTCTCCGATTTCGTGAATGGTAAGGATGTTTGGCTGATTGAGCGCTGAGGCTGCGCGCGCTTCCTGCTCGAATCGTCGCACGCGATCCGGATCATTCATGAACGAAGCTGAAAGAAACTTCAACGCCACTTTGCGGCGGAGCTTAGTGTCCTCCGCAAGATAGACTTCGCCCATGCCTCCTTTGCCGAGGGTAGAAAGAATTTGGTAATGGCCGACCCTTTGACCAACGATAAGGTCCTTGCCGGTCGTCAGTAATTCCGCCGCTGCTTCGTATGCGGGCGAATCGATGAAGCTCCCATCCTTCTCATGTGAGGCGATGAGCGACTCTACTTCCTGCCGCAGCAATTCATCGCCACCACACGCGTTCGAGAGAAAGACAGATCTTTGCGCCGGCTCGTGCTGAAGGGCCGAATGAAATATTTCTTTAACTTGTTGCCAGCGTTCAGGTGTCATGGGTGTCGCGCAAACTGTAAACTTGCGAATGTCCGATAAGCCTCGTCACTGCGAATGTCAACTTCATCGTCGCTGCCGTTACGCACATCGCGCGATAAACTCTAGTTTGTCGGATCATAAAACCTGCCGGACCTCTAACTAACAAACGCGCAGTAGATTCGTGCCGTCCCTCAAATCCCTCAAATTGCTATTCAAGCTTCCGTCTGAGCCACGCCCGCGCCATTTTCCAATCGCGCTCGACTGTGGCATGCCCGACGCGGAGCACCTCCGCAGTTTCCTCGATCGAGAGGCCGCCGAAGAATTTCAGCTCGACGATGCGCTCCTGCTGTGGATCGATAGTCGCAAGCTCTTCCAGTGCCTCATGCAAAGCGAGCACGTCGAAATCAGGTTTCGCTAGAACTCTTTCAGCGCTGGTAATCGAAAGCCTTTGCTGATCTGAGCCGCCGCGTTTCGCAGCCTTATGCTGACGCGCGTGGTCCACCAGAATGCGGCGCATGAGCTGCGCTGCGATACCGTAAAACTGCGCGCGGTTTTGCCACCTGGCCGTCTTTTGATCGATTAGCTTCAGATAGGCCTCATTGACCAGCGCCGTGGGTTGCAGCGTGTGACCCTGCCGCTCGCGCCGCAAATAGTTGCTCGCCAACCTGCGCAGCTCGCTATAGACCAGCGGCATCAGCTTATCGAGAGCTGTTTGATCGCCGTTGCTCCAACGAGTCAGCAGTTGAGTTATGCCATCTTGCGATTGCATTCAATGGGCCAGGTTGCTGGGCGCGAAGAAGGGTCTAATACCCAATAGTCCGGGACTTCTGCGTTGCGAGGTTCTAATGCGGATGAATTCTACCTCAAGAAGTTTTCAGGCCGTGAGGGATTTTCGGCCCAGCCGCCGCGTTAGTAGATGTAGGGGGCATTCGGGGACGAAGCGGAGGCCGAAAGGATTGGCCGCCCCAGAAACAATCGCATGGGACTCGGCTTCAGCCCCAGCGCATTAACGAAGGAGAACAACCATGAAAAAGCAGGCTTACATGATAGCAACAATGATAGTGCTTCTGACGGTTGCCGGTCTCTCGACCGCCAGGGCCCAGACGAACAGCAACACCGAGTTGAGGGCTAACATCCCGTTCGAATTCAGCGTCGGCAACAAGACCTTGCCCGCGGGGGAATACGCCGTCCGCTGCACTAATCCGGCTTCCGACATGAAGGTATTGCAGCTCCGCAGCAGCGACGGACGCGCGAGCGTGATGGTCCAGACCAACAGCGTGATCGGCAAATCGCAAGAGGATGCGAAGCTGGTATTCAATCATTACGGCGATCATTATTTCTTCGCGCAAGCCTGGCTGCCCGCTGACAACATCGGTATGCAGGCCCCGAAGTCGCGCAACGAAAAGCAAATCGCCCGTGAGTTGGCCGCCACCAGGGGGTCCAGGGAGTCGGTAGCGATTACTGCCCGAAGGTAGCGCTCGCATCTTCATGCAGACATCAGCAAGCAGAGAATTCAAATGGGGAACTCGCTGCAAGCTGACAAGCGGCAACCCGAAGCCACCCCGGCTTCGGGTTGTTGCTTTTGGAAAATGACAAACATGAGAAATGAAAAAGGCATATTGAAAATCCTTGGCCCAATTCATTTTCCATGTTTCATTTCTAATTTTTCATTTCCAGGCACAACGCCGGGAAGCTTACAGTCAGGAAGAGTGGCTTGACCCGCTTGCTAGTAAATGAATAAATTGCGGACTCGAAGGCAAGCAACATAAACTTTATGCGTTCCAGCCATTCCAATCGAATCATACGTTGATGACAACACCTGCGATCGCGAAGCCAAACATCCGCACGGAAGCGATCGCGGGCATCACCACGTTCTTCACGATGGCCTACATAGTCGTTGTGAATCCGTCCATCCTGTCGACCCCTGGAACGGGTATGGCTTTCAGCGGCGTGCTGACCGCGACGGTGCTGGTCTGCTTTGTGATGACGCTCTTCATGGGCCTTTACGCGAAGCTACCGTTTGCCGTCGCGCCCGGCATGGGCATCAATGCCTACTTCACGTTCACGATCATTCTCACGCAGAAGGTTTGGTGGCAAGTCGCCCTCGGGATCATCTTTTGGGCCGGCGTCCTGTTCCTCGTCATCTCCGTTACGCCTATCCGCGAAACCATTGCCAAAGCAATTCCAACTGAACTAAGACTGGGCACCGCCGCCGGCATAGGAATTTTTCTGACGTTCATCGGATTGAAGAACGCTGGACTGATCGCCGCTGACCCTGTGACGTTTGTGAAGCTGGGAACACTCGGGCTGCCGGCACTGCTAACGTTCGCCGCGACGGCCATCTCCGTTTGGCTCTTAACCCGCAAAAGCGCTTTTGCATTTCTCACCGGGATAGTCTTCGCCACGCTGATTGGCTGGGTGCTGGGCTTGGTCAAAGCCCCGGACAGAATCTTCAGCGCGCCAGACTTCAAAAGCGTCTTTCTCAAACTCGACATCCTCGGCGCCTTGAAACTGTCGCTGCTGCCCGCGATCATCGGCATCCTGTTTACCGACCTGTTCGACTCGATCTCCACTTTCATCGGCGTCGCCCACGCGGCGGACCTGCTCGATGAGCATGGTCATCCGAAGAACCTCAAGCAGGGTTTGATTGTTGATTCGTTTGCCACGCTCGGCGCCGGACTGACGGGAACATCTTCCGGCACGGCTTACATTGAGAGCATCGCCGGCATCAACATGGGCGGACGCACGGGACTGACTTCGGTATTCACCGCACTTTGTTTCCTCCCCTGTTTCTTTCTGGTGCCGCTGGCGGGAATGGTTCCATCCTACGCGACGGCGTCTGTTTTGATTCTGGTAGGCGCATCGATGTTTCGCAGTGTGGGCAAGATATCATTCTCGAAGATCGAAGAAGGGCTGCCGGCGTTTCTGACGATCATTCTTAT
>JBGPYG010000114.1:0-9565 GCA_041493085.1 Pyrinomonadaceae bacterium
GCGGTGAACGATTATTTGACCAAGACGAAACCGGATGCCGGCCTGGCTTCGAGCATCCTCGGCACTCCCGGCGATGACTATGCTGGATTCAGGTCGATCACGGAAGCGCAGCGAGAGGTGTTTGCGCTCCATGAGATCGCACAAACTATCGGTTCCTCCTTGAACCTGAACGACACCGTAACACTTGTCTCCAACAAGCTGCGGGCAATCGTTCCCTTTGATACGTGTATTATCTTTGTTGTTGACGAAAAGTCCGGGAAGGCCGTGGCCGCTCACGTAGCCGGCGAAGATGCGGATGTTTTCAGCCACCGGAGAATGAACGTCGGCGACGGCATAACAGGTTGGGTCATCGCAAATGCGCGATCGATGTGCAACGCGTCGCCGGAGCTTGACCTGGTAGGGGTTCCCGAGGACGTTGCCAGAAATTATCGCGGCGTGCTTGTTTCACCATTGCTTCGCGAAGACGGCGCCTTCGGCGCGATCACGTTATATTCCAAGAGCAGGACTTCCTATACGACTGAACACGTTCGCCTGCTCGAGTCGGTCTGCCAACATGCGTCCAGCGCTCTCAACAATGCGCTGACCTTTGAGAAAACAAAGGAGAGTGCTCTTATCGACCTGCTTACGGAGCTGCCCAACGCTCGCGGCTTCTACATGATGCTCGAGCAAAGGATCGCGGAGTGCCAGCGCCTGAACAACGAGTCGCTTGCGGTAGTTAGCATGGACATCGATGATTTCAAGGCCATCAATGATCAGTACGGACATGCAATTGGCGATCGCGTACTTGCCGGCGTTGCCGGAGTAATCAGAAAAGAATTGCGCCAGATGGATATTCTGACCCGTTATGCCGGCGATGAATTTGTCGCAATCATGCCGATGGCCTCCACTCTCATGGCTGCCAGCATTGGCGAGCGCATCAGAAACGCTGTTGAAGGGCAGAAGTTTTCGGTGAGAGCTGGGACCATGGTGCAGTTTGGAATCAGCATTGGTGTGGCGTGTTACCCTGATGAAGGCGACACGACAGAAGAACTCCTGACGGCGGCGGCTCGTAAGATGCAGAGCAATAAGCATTCGCGAAAGACCGTGTTAACACTCGCTAACAGTCCGATGAGCACGCTCGACGCGTTCAGGTAGGCCACAGGCCCACCGCCTTTCTCAAAGCGCACATCGCCAGCGTGCGGTATGCGCTTTTTTTGGCGCGGCGAGACTATTTTTGCACGTCGTTGCAAACCTCGCGTATAATCCAATCCATTATTAAGTGAACGACAAAATCTGATTCTTTATTAAAGAGCCGCCGTTAATGGCGGTTCTGCAGTCGAAGCCGGCCAGTGGCAAAATCAAACTACGAAATGAGAAAGCGTACGCCAGAGTCGTCCCGTAGGGGTGCTGAAGAAGCGAGTGCCACGTGCGTGATGGACCAGGAGTCACCTGAGGGAGCTGACGCCGAAAGCCCCGCGCCCGCCGATGCCCTGAAGGTGGCACAGAAGAGCCGGATCGCAGCTATAGATCGCGAGACGCTGATCAATATCTACCACCAAATGCTCCTGGTTCGTCGGTTCGAGGAGAAGGCGGCGGAGGCTTATAGCGCTGGAAAAATCGGCGGCTTTTGTCATCTCTACATTGGGCAGGAAGCAGTTGCCATCGGCGCCATCTCCGCAATCCGCAAAGACGACTACGTCTTGACCAGCTACCGCGAACACGCGCATGCGATAGCCAAGGGTATGACTCCGGAGTCTGTGATGGCCGAGCTTTACGGCAAAGCAACCGGGTGCTCGAAGGGCAAGGGCGGGTCGATGCACATGTTCGACAAGAAAGTAAATTTTCTTGGCGGGCACGCGATTGTAGGTGGACAAATCCCACTGGCGACCGGCGTCGCTTTCGCATCGAAATACAAAGGCACTGATCAAGTAACGCTCAGTTTTTTTGGCGAAGCAGCAGTCAATCAGGGCGCATTTCATGAGTCCCTGAACCTGGCGCAACTTTGGAAGTTGCCCTGCATCTACATCTGCGAGAACAATCAATACGGAATGGGTACATCGCTCGCGCGTGCGATGTCCTCGCAGGATATTTCGCAGAAGGCCTGTGCTTACGACGTTGCTTCTGAGTTTGTCGACGGCATGGACGTGCTGGCAGTTCGCGAGGCGACGCTGCGAGCTGTTGAGCGTGCCCGCAAAGGCTATTTGCCTACGCTCCTCGAGGTTCGGACCTACCGTTTCATGGGCCACTCAATGTCTGACCCCGGAAACTACCGCACTCGGGCCGAGATTGAGCGCCACCAGGAGCGCGATCCGATTAAGCTCTTCTCCGCGAGCCTGAAGGAAGAAGGGGTGCTGTCGGATTCAGAATTTCAGAAGATTGAAGCGGAAGTGAAACAACAGATTGAGAACGCGGTTCGATTCGCGGAAGAAAGTCCCTTGCCTGATCCAAAAGAACTGTACACCGACGTTTACGCCAATCCGATAGATCCAGGAAGGCGCTAGCATTGATGGAGTCGCTTTACGCGCTCTCAGATCTAAATCGAAGATCTCAACTTCAGTAGTCTAAGAAGGAAATTGGCAAATGGCTCTAGTAACCATGCGCGAGGCGCTCAATCAAGCTCTACGTGAGGAGATGCTGCGCGATGAGAACGTTTTCCTGATGGGCGAAGAGGTTGGCGCCTATCAGGGAGCCTATAAGGTTACGAAGGGATTGCTCGAAGAACTTGGTGACAAGCGCGTAATCGATACTCCGATCACAGAACTGGGCTTTGCCGGACTCGGCGTTGGTGCGGCGATGGTTGGTCTCCGGCCGATCGTGGAGTTTATGACTTTTAACTTCTCGATTCTCGCCACCGACCAGATCATCAACTCCGCAGCCAAGATGCGTTACATGTCAGGTGGCCAGTTTAGGATTCCCATGGTATTTCGCGGGCCGGGCGGTTCAGCTTTTCAGGTTAGCTCGCAGCATTCACAGGCCCTGGAATCATGGTTCGCGTATTTCCCTGGCTTAAAGGTTGTGATGCCTTCCACGCCGGCAGACGCCAAGGGCCTCTTGAAATCGGCTATTCGTGATGACGACCCGGTGATATTTATTGAGCAGGAGAGGATGTACGGAAACAAGGGCGAGGTCTCCGCTGATCCCGACTTCACTATTCCGCTGGGAGTGGCTGACATAAAGCGGGCCGGAACAGATGCCACGATCGTTGCCCGCTCGTTGATGGTTCCCGTTGCGCTGAAGGCCGCGGAGGTTTTGGAGAAGCAAGGGCTTTCCTGCGAAGTGATCGACCCCAGAACGATTCGACCGCTCGACATTGCTACGATCATCGAGTCTGTCAAGAAAACCAACCGCGTGGTAGTTGCGGAAGAGTCGCACCCATTTTGCGGAGTGGGAGCGGAGATCAGCCAGGAGATTACGGAGCGAGCTTTCGACTACCTCGACGCCCCCGTAAAGCGTGTGTCCGGAGCGGACGTCCCAATGCCGTACGCAAAAAACCTGGAAGACCTGGCTATTCCCAATGTGGACCAGATTGTTGCGGCAGTTCGCGAGGTCGCGTATTTGGATTAGTGAATCGTCAATCGTAATTCGTGAATAGACACGACGCCTTCGCGAATTCCGGCCCGAACAGTAGCGCGCTTGCGGTTCATATCAGCCAAACTCCTATTTACGATTCACGATTCACGATTTACTATTCACGAGGATTGAATGGCGACCAAGGTAATCATGCCCAAGCTCTCTCCGACGATGGAAGAGGGCCAACTGTCTCGCTGGCTCAAGAAAGAGGGCGACAAGGTGTCAATGGGCGAACCCCTCGCTGAAATAGATACCGACAAAGCAACGATGGAAATGCAGGCACTCGGCAGCGGAGTGTTGCGCAAGATTTTGATCCAGGAAGGCGAATCGGCGCCGCTGGGTCAGTTGATCGCCATCATCGGTGAACCTGAAGAAGATATTTCAGCACTCGCAAACCAGGCAGCTACGAGCCGGGTAGCCAGGAACGCCGAGCCTGCGAAAGAAGAATCGGAAGACTCTGAAGCCCCACCTGCAACCACGCCCTCCACAACGGACAAAACAGCAGCCAACGTAACCGGTCGGGATGGCGACGTGGTCACCGGGAATGGACGCCAGGAGTCGCGGGAGTTTGAAGGCGCGGCGACCGGTCGTTTGATTGTTTCTCCTTTGGCCGCACGGATGGCGGCGGAATCGGGCATAGACTTGCGCTTGGTTAGTGGGAGCGGCCCCGGCGGAAGAATTATCAAACGCGACGTCGAGGAACTGATTGGTCGCGGTAAGTCAGCGGCTCCAGCGTCTTTCAGTCAGTCCCCGCAAAGACATCTGCGGGCGGTCGAGAGCAGTCCTTTCCAAAGATCGTCTACCGCGCAGGCTTCAGCTTATCGTGACGAGGCGGCCAGCGAAATGCGCCGCACAATCGCCAAACGCCTGGTAACCTCGCTGGGGCCGGTGCCGCATTTCTTTCTCACAACCGAGATCGAGATGGATCGCGCGGCAGAAATGCGCAAGGGAATAAACGAGCTGGATCCTGAACTCAAGATTAGTATCAACGACATCATCATCAAGGTAGCGGCCGCCGCACTCATGCAGCACCCCCAGGTGAACGCCTCGTTTCAGGATAAGTTCGTCAGATACTACGAACACGCCGACATCGGAGTCGCCGTTGCCATTCCGGATGGATTGATCACTCCTATTGTTCGTGCGGCGGATCAAAAGTCGCTCAGCGAAATCGCCGCCGAAGTTCGCGATCTCGCCGAGCGCGCGCGCAACCGCAAGCTGCGCTCCGAGGAATTCGTCGGCGCAACTTTCTCCATCAGCAATCTCGGTATGTTTGGGATCGACGAATTCACTGCCTTGATCAATCCGCCCGAAGGCGCAATCCTAGCGGTCGGCGCGATGAGTCCCAAGCCGGTGGTTCGAAACAACGAGATCGTGATGCGCCAGATGATGCGAGTCACAATGTCCTGCGATCACCGCGTGATTGACGGCGCTACCGGAGCGAAGTTCCTACAGACTTTTAAGAAGATTTTAGAGAACCCGCTTTTTCTGGTTGTCTGAGACTGAATAGGTTGTTTGGTTGTGCCTTAACAAAAGGATCGGGAACGCCCCGATCCTTTTTGTATGAACTCGAAACAAAATCGTTTAGAAGCGGGACTTGTCCCGCTGACCCGGCGGCGGACAACTCCGCTATCTAAACTGAATGCGTGAAGGTGAATCACTTAAGAACCACGGCGCAGCGCCGCATGTTGCACTCATTGCCGTGCAGATCATGTTTGGCACCTGGCCTATCTTCGGCAAAATCGTGCTGAGGTCTATGTCGAGTGTCAGCCTGGTCGGCTTTCGCATCTTTGGCGCTGCGATTATCTTCACTTTATTACAGCGGAAATTAGGTGAGCTGCGTCAACTGCCAAAGCGAGTGATGGCCTGGCTGGTCCTCTCAAGCCTGCTCGGCGTTGTGATTAACCAACTTCTTTTTGTTAAAGGCCTGTCACTTACAACCGCAATTAACGCGACGCTGCTGACTACGACGATTCCGGTGTTCACCTTAGCTGTCAGCATAGCACTCGGGTATGACCGTGCCTCCCTTCGACACGTCCTGGGGATAGCCCTGGCGGCTGCCGGGGTCATCTATTTAGTGGATCCCTTGCGAGCGAATTTTTCCGCGCAAACAACTCTCGGCAACATTCTTATCATTACCAATTCCTTCTGCTACGGCGCTTACATTGCCGTCTCGCGAGATCTTTTCAGACGCTATGGCGCGCTGAACGTAATCACCTGGATTTTTCTGATAGGCGCTCTCGTAACGCTTCCAATCGCCGGCTATGCATGGAGCACTGACGCATTGGAAACTGTTTCGATGGGAGTGTGGCTATCGGTCGCCTACATCATTCTCGTGCCGACAGTAGGCGCTTATTATCTTAACTCGTGGGCAATCACACACGTGCCGCCGAGCGTTGTTGCGATCTACATCTATCTGCAACCGCTCCTCGCCTTCGGGCTCGCGCCTCTGGTGCTTGGTGAAAGTTGGAACTCAAGAACTATCGTAGCCTGCGCTTTGATCTTTACAGGCGTGGCGGTGGTGACTATTCACAGTAGGAGCCGGGCAGTGGAGGAAGTTTCGGAGCATCCGGACGCGCTGGCACACTAATCTAAAACAGTTTCGAGTTTCGGGTTTCGAGTCCTTATCAGAACCGCGGTAGCGACCGGCCCCATGCTCAACCGAGGATTATTAGTAGACGAATTGAAGATAGAACGAAGGTCGGGCGGGCATCGATACTCGTCGAGTTGAGAGTTCGGCCGGTCGCTACGGCTCCCGGTTCTGATAGGGGGCGCGGAACTCGCAACTCCAAACTTGAACCTCGGAACTCGGAACTCGAAACTTGATCCTAATGAGACTGATTCGATGGAACAGTAAGGGGCGTAATGATGCGGCCAACCGGATAGAGATTCATCTGCTGGTCCCAAAACGGCGAACGCCGGTAAAAGAATTCCAATCTCGCTCGCGGTTTTGAGGCAAACTTTGCATCGTCGGCGAGCTTTTTCTCATACTCCTCCCGCAGGCCGGAGTCGCTAGCCAACATTTCCCGAGCAAGCTTCTCCAATACATAATCCTCGGCATACTCCTTATGCTCAAACGTGGCATTGAAGAATCCCCAGTGGACTAACGAGTCCGGCGCTTCCGGTTCAAGCAGGTTCAGCGCAACTTTTGCCGACTCCTGGGCCAGCGGGACAATTGCTGACCCGGCGGCAAAAGTCCGCCGCTCTTGGACGACCTCGACCTTGAACGAAGGCATCAGCCTTCCTTCAAAAGGACCGCTCGCCCACTTCACGTCAACAAACCGATACGTCTCGATGTCGATCGTGGTCGGCTCTTTTGTTGTTTGAAACTGGAGGCCGTGCGCCTTGAGAACCTCTATTACATCTTTCCATTGGCTCGGAACGATGTAGTAAAGCGGCGGCGCCACCGCGGTCTTCACCCGAAACTCGTTGTACATCGGCACCGTCATGTCGACAGGTTTGGTGCCAAACGTGACGTAAGGCGCGCCGGAGACGTCGCTCAGCTCCGTGTGGTATTCGAGAGCCTTCAAGTGGTAGGGCATGGTCTTGTCGGTTAACTCGAAGTCGAGTGGATAACGCCGTGCGGGATCGTAAGAGCGACCGTCAGCCAAAGTCTTTTCATCGGCTTCGCGTACGGCTGCGAGCAGGCTTTCCGGATCGCGGCTGACTTCGTCCAATGTGAATCGCAAAAAGTCGTAGGTCCCAAGCACGCGCGGGCGATAGGGTTTCAACATGTGGGTCTCAATCAGAATGCCGGGGCGGTTTCTGATGGGGATGTAGCCAGTTGAGAAGCGCGGGCTGCCATTGAAGTCACGAATTCCCTTGGTCAGATCGCGATTATCTATGAACTCTAAATACCACGAGATTGTGTTTCCCGCAGCTTCAGTCGCGGAGGCGACGCGCTGGTCGATGACTTTCTGCTCCCAGGCAAGCACGCTGGGCGCGACGCCCGCGTGATGTTCGTGTTGATAAGTGATGTTGTATTGATAATCGGCGCCGTCGGTCACATGGCAGTCGATAAAGAGATCCGGCTTCCAGCGGTTCCATAACGACAGCCACGCGCGCGTTTCCGGCGTGTCAGCCTTCATATAATCGCGGTTGAGATTCTGGTAGGTGCTGGTCGTGCGCCAGCCCATCTCCGCCGGTCCGTTTTGATTGATGCGGTTGTAAGGGCTGACTCGCTCGTGACCGTCAGCGTTGTAAATAGGGATGAAAAGCACGACCAGGTTTTTGAGCAACCCCGGCCGCGTTTTCGTAACGGCGATGTCTCGCAAAAGTGCGAGCCCCGCATCCTTACCATCAGGCTCGCCGGCATGAATGCACGCCTGGATCAGAATGACGGCTTTACCAGCGTGTCTCGCAGTTTCAGGCGTAAACGTTCCGCCCTCGGTTGCGATTAGCAATGGCAGCTCGCGTCCTGCGCCGCTCTTGCCAAAGCTCTGAAACTTGATCAACGGCGACGCCTGATCGAGGCGTTTGGAATACTCAATGGTTTCGGCGTACCGGGGCGTCTCTCGATAGTCCGTCTTCTCCGCGTGCGTGAGCCATTCGGCCGGCACTGGGGGATTCTTCTTCTGTGACATCGTGTTGTTATGGAAAAGTATTAACAGTCCAAGAGAAACGAGAGCTCGGGCAAACTCAGCGCGCGGCATCATAGTTCCTATTACAGTTCCCCATTCAGTTCCCTGTGGCACGAACGGCACTCTGTACGTCTACGCGCGTTAAGAGTGCCACAGCCGACGCAGCGAATGTACATCGTGCGCGCAAACCAGGCCGTGATGATTGCACTCGAGCCCAGTATGCCGACCAGCACTACCAGGTTCAGGACCAGATCTTTCAACCTTTGTATTTCTCCCGCAGGCTCCTTTGATACTTCATCCGGCGAGGAACCATTCGCCTACGTTTTAACCTTTCGCGCGACTGTCAGCAAGCAAAGGCCATGAACAACACAAATCGTTGAGGAAATTTGCAGAGCTATGTTAGAGTCGAACTCAAGCGAATCTAGCAAAAGGGCAGGACAAAGAGTGTACGACATCGTCGAGAAGCATTGGCCAATGTCAGAGGGCGACGGCAAGGCGGCGCGCAAGAAGAGGCCACGTATACTTGCGATCACCACCGATTGTTGCACCGGTTGCGCGGGATCGCCGGCTTGCATCGAATACTGTCCCATCGAAGCGTGCATGTTCTGGGTACCAGACGAGGATCATCCGCCGTTCGGACGGATCGAAGTGGATCCTTACCTTTGCATCGGCTGCCAGAAGTGCATCAGTAAGGGACCAGATGGCGCGTTTCTTGACGGCTGCCCGTGGGATGCGATCGAAATGGTGCCCACCGATGATTGGGAAGCAGTGCACGCAATCACACTGCCTGATCTCCCGCCTGCTCCGCCTACTGCTTAGCAAATTTATTTACAACTATCAGAACCGGGAGCGGTAGCGACCGGCTCGATATTCAACCATCATGACTGCGGGTAGTGACCAGCGTGTGTTGAGATACTGACCGGCAACCGGGCGTGAGACGATTTGACTTGGCTCTATGGCCGGTAGCGACCGCTCTCGGTTCTGATTATTCTATTTCGCGCGGCTCTTGATGCCGTTGGCTGTCAGAGCCGCTTGTTGTTTTATGCGACTTGGCTCTATGGCCGGTCGCTACCGCTCTCGGTTCTGATTATTTTATTTCGTGCGGCTCTTGATGCCGTTGGCTGTCAGAGCCGCTTGTTGTTTTATGCGATCACTCACCGGCTCGGCGCCATTTGAGTAGCGCTCGATGAGAGGAATATCTTCTTCCTCGCCAACTACCGAAAGTCCGCGCAGTGCTTCCCAGATGCTTTGCTCGTCAGACTTCATCGTCAACACCGCATCGCCTTTTGAAACGCTTGAGCCATTCGCGATCAGAATGCGATCTATCTTGCCGAGCAGCGGCGAACGCATTTCAACCACCTCGTTGTTTGGCTCCTGGATACGCGCCAGCAAAGCGCCGCGGCTGATTTGAGCGCCGCTCGACAAGCTGCTAACGAGAA
>JBGPYG010000204.1:0-7011 GCA_041493085.1 Pyrinomonadaceae bacterium
CGGAATTTCAGGGCTCGCATCGGTCTCGCCAATCTTGCGCTGCGCGAAGGCAAGCTGGCGCACGTGATCCACCAGTATCGCGACGCCGCCAGCACCGCCTCAGACAAGGCACTGACTCGGCATGCAGGACGGGAAGCAGCGTACTACGCCCGGCTAAACGATGACGACGATTACCTTGCTGTGGAGCTGCGACGAATAAACTGGCTCCAGCATTCTCTCAAGGTGCGTCGTCTGGCGGCGCGCGTCACCAACGCCAGCATCCTGGCGGCCCTGGTTGTGCCTTACGTTGATCCAGGTGTGGCGGGGCTGTGCTGGTCGCTTGCCTCTTCATCGCTGATCGCCTGGATATCCAGCCTCATTGCAATCAAACTTCTCGCCAGAAGGCGTACTCCACGATCAGAAACGGCTTAGACAGAAACGGCTTAGAGTCCAACCAACTTCGCCCCGAAAAGTCGGTCAACGTCGGGACTTTTCGTACAACCTCACTTTCTGCCCGAAAAGTCAGTTTACCCAACAAAACGCGTTGCCCAAAACTGTCCCCGAAACGCTGGGCTGCTAGTACTGCGCTTGCAACCGGTTCAGGCTAACTGCGACGACCATCGAGTCTGGGTGACATTTCAACTTGGGGTTTACACGACCATCCAGTCTGTTGACTTTTCCCTGCGATAGGAATATCGTGCCGCCGTTACTCAATAGATTGAATTCTCACGAGCCTCTGCTTCCTTGCACACTCGCCATCCAGTCTAAAAAATCACGTCCTGGTATCTCCAGGTAACTCACGAAGAAGGAGAGCATTCCATGGCTACTACCACAAAGATTCAAGTTACGGCCACCGACAACGAGCTCCACATCCTCGCTGCGCCGACTTCCGGATTCGGCAGCTCCGAAATCTGCCTCATCAAGTCCGGATTCAACAATCCGGTGAACTACACCGTCGTCCCACAGTCGATTCTGCCGGCGGGCGCGTACAACCTGATCATGGTCGGAATCAATTGGGGCGGTCCGCAGGCGTTCACAGTCATCCTGACCACCGGCGGTGTTAACACTACGTACACGGCCCCGGCGAACACGGCCGTTGGTGCGAACTGGACCGTAACGGTGCCGATCACGGTGTGAGCGTCCGAGCGACCGCCCGGGTCGTTGGGACTGCTGGCGATGCTTGGCGTGGCGCCACAGGAGGAAGACAAGCTAAAGCTCGAACTCCGAACTGAAGCCGCCACAGCGACCGAAGCAACTACGTTGTCGAACGACTCTTTCCGTCCTTGCGCGGTGAGGGCTTGACGGAAGTTTCTGATTTCGCCCCACGCGGCGTTCGCGTCCCCGGTTCATTTTTGGAACCACTCTCAGGCGATGGCTCGGGCGGAGTAGGATTTTCAGCAAGAGCGGTCGCTGCTCTGGCCTCATTATTTTTGATGGGGTCGGCAATATTAGGTGCTGTCGGTACAATCGTGCGGGATTGTTGCTCAACCGCTGATGCCACGGCTAAAGTTCGAGTAGGTTCCGGGCTGAGCAGCGCATCCCAGCGATAGCGCGGTGCTTCGCGTTGTTGATGGAGTTGCTTGAAAACGAGGTTCGTCACCGCGTCGGTAATCCAGTTGTGATAGAACTCGCCAACCGAGGCTAACTCGGCATCCGGCGCCGGATTCATGAAGTCGATTGCGTAAGGAATACCGTCCTTGATCGCAAACTCGACCGTGTTGAGATCATATCCAAGCGCGGTACAAAGGGTGCGCACGTCTCGATTGACCCGGTCGGCCAATTCAGGCGCGAGATAATCCGGGTGGTGAATGTATTGCTCGCCGGAGAGGTAGGGCTTTCTCGGATCGTAGGCCATGATCATCACCTCTTCCTGACCGACGCAGTAGCAGCGCACAAACTGATCGAAATCTATACCCTCTTGCAACGTCATGCACAGAGTGCCAGTCTGGTCGTATTCAGCCCATAGTTCCTCGAGCGAATTCACCTTGGACACATTCTTCCAGCCGCCGCCATCAAAGGGCTTCAAGAAAGCCGGGAAGCCAACGTAATCGACGATGCCTTGCCAGTCGAGCGGAAACTCCAGATTGCGCAAGCTCTCGCTCACGATGCCCGTGATGTAAGCTTTCTGCGGCAGTAAGACGGTCTTCGGAACGGCGACGCCGAGTTTCCGGGCCAGGGAAAAGTTGAAAAACTTGTCGTCGGCCGACCACCAAAAGGGATTATTGATAATGATTGTTCCCTCAAGCGCCATTCGCTTCAGCGTTGCGCGATAGAAGGGAACTTCGTGAGAAATACGATCGATGACTACGTCGTAGCGTGGCGGAGCGTCGTGCCTGATTCCGCCAAGCATTATGAAATCGGCGATTACTTCGCCGTTGCCGCGTTCATTAATGTTCTTAATCAGCGCGTCTGGAAACGTCTTTTCGCGCCCTACCAGGATTCCTACCCTCTTCATAACTCACCAATCCTTCTTTGAGATAACTCTCGTTTGCGCCGCTGCCCGGGGCGCGCGGGCATCTTGCCCGCCGTGTTCCTTACACCTCACCCTGTTAATACTGGACAATTCCGTAGCCTTATTGAAAACCAAGGAGACTACGATTTAACCGGAAGAGTTGTCAATTCAGCAACCGATGTAGACCTTGGCCAGGGGTAAACACAGGCATCTGACACCACCTGAATGCGCATCAATCAAGTTGTTTGCAAACGTTACCAGGCCGGCTCGTGTGTTACAATTCGCGCGCTCGAATGGTCAGTTTCCCCGGTTGTCGTATCAATTACCCGATTGTTTCAGAGGAGAAATAATTTCTTGCGTCGCCTATTCATGGTTTCCACAGTCTTGTTCGCGCTCCTCCTTGGCTGCGCGATTCAATACAGTAATAACGTGGCGTTTGCTCAGCAGCCAGCCACGGCAGCCAACAAGAATGCCCAAAAGGTAGATAAGAACCAGAAGAACTACACGGCTGAACAGGTTGCTGAGTCTTCCATATACCTTTACGGCAGCCGGACACTGCTGGCGCAGATTCGACGGAATGGCGTAGAGCGAGGTCGAATCTGTAAACCTACTTGTGAGGCGGGAAAGACCGAGGAGGCCACATACGAGCGTCGCTTTGTTCGCGGCGAGAGCATGGATAAGGACAAGATCCGGCTCGATCAGAAAATGCCAACGCTGGAATACTCGCTGATTTACGGCAGCGGTCGCCTGTGGGGCCTCATCAACGGAGCTTCCTTTACTCCCAGACAAGACGCGGCGAGCACGTTTCTGGCGCAACATCACCACAGCCTCGATACGCTGTTGCGATACAAAGAGAACGGTTCGACCCTGAGTCTCGTGGGCAAAGATAAACAGAAGGGGTTGGATCTCTTCGTCGTGGACGTGGTAGACAAGGACAAGCAGTCTACCCGTTATTACATCAGCGCGAAGACCCTTCACGTGCTTTGGCTCGAATACGAGGAACCCGCCCCCGGAGGCTCCACGCCCATGAAATACTCCCGCAAGTTCATGGATTACCGGTACGCGCAGGGCACGCTCGTCCCCTACCGCACTGTCCTGATAGAAGATGGAAAGCAGATCCAGGAAACCCGGATCCTCAACGTCACCTACGGCATCAAGCTTGACGATGCGCTATTCAAGAGTCCTGAGGCCTAAGCCCCGGACCATTATCTTCCGTCAAAAGGTCCCATTTTTGGTGGAGGTTCTTAGTTTGTCGGGACCACTCCCCATCAAGACAACCGATTTATCCCCACCCTTTCGGAACCAGCCGTCAGTTTGCGCGTGTATAAACTGCGGGCGGTCATCGGTCAGGGTATAATAGGGGTCCAAATGGCCGCTGCGGATTGTGAGTCGCGAAGCCGCTGAGCTGCGGAGCGTAATCTAAGACAACAAGGGACTCGTCAGAGCGTGTGAGAGCCTACCTGCCCTGATGGACACACTAACTACGATCGATAATCTCAGTTTCTCCGTGACGTTGCGGCATGAGGTCGTTGCGGATCGGACGTCTGATCACGCGCTACTGGAAGCCACGCGGATTGGTGATGAAGACGCTTTTGCGGAACTTGTAGGTCGTTATCGTAACCAGATCACGAGTTACATCTATCGCATGACTAACGACTACGATGGCGCGGTTGATTTGGCGCAGGAAACCTTTGTGAGAGTGTACCGGGCTGCCGAACGGTATCAGACGACCTATGCGTTTTCGACCTACATTTACCGCATTGCGACGAACCTGGCGATTAGTGAACTACGCAAACGCAAGCGGCGAAAGCTGGTTTCGTTGACCGGATTTTTTCAATCGAGGGACGGCGCCGAGCCGCAGGAGTTTAATCCGGCCGATAACAAGCCGCTACCCGACACGGAACTGATGGATGCCGAGCGCCGGAACGCAGTGCAGCGAGCGATAAGCACGCTGCCCGAAAAGTACCGGGCACCCCTCATCCTCCGCGACGTCGATGGGAAGAGTTATGAAGAAATCTCGCGCATTCTGGAAACGAGCGAAGGGACAGTAAAGTCCCGCATCAGCCGTGCGCGAGGGTTTTTGCGAGAAAAGATGAGAGCCTATCTGTGAGAAATACTATGAGAAACATCAACTGCCGAAACATAAGACGCGAAATCGAGGAAACCGCACCAGGCGACTTGCTGAGTGCGAGTGTGAACAACCACATGTTGAGTTGCGTGGCGTGTGAAACTTTCTCCCGAGAGCAGGCTAAGTTGCAGGAACTTGTTTCCAGCCTTGGCACCGTTGAAGCGCCCGGCGATTTCGATTTTCGCCTGCGCGCCCGGCTGGCTAACGAAAAGCGTGGGCCGGCTCAGTCCTTTATGCTTGGAGATTTCTCTTTTGGCCTTCGTGCTGCTGCCTTGGCCGCGGTTCTTATCCTGATTGGATCCGCCTTCGTGTTCGTCAGTTTCAAGACGCGCTCAGACAATCCGGCAACAGCGGGTGTGCCCACGACCGCACCCCAGCCTGCTTCGAAGCAGCAGGGAACTGACCCTATCAAATCAAGAGAAGTGAGCGGAACGGGCGAAACTGAAGTAGCGAGCGGCCCGCACGCGAATGAGGGAAATGCGGTTGAGGCAAACTTGGGATCACCCGGCTCTCAAACGCCCAAACGCCGCGGATTCAGACAAACGGAGCTCGCGTCTTTCCGAGGCACGAATCGCGTGGGAACCCGAGATCTGAGCAGCACGCAGGCGGCAGTAATAAAGGGTTACGATCAGGTTCTGGACACTTACCCAACGACCGCTTTTCCGATTAACGGCTCATATCAGTCAATGAAGGTTTCAGTGGATGATGGGCGCGGGACTTCGCGAACGATCTCGCTGCCGTCAGTTAGTTTTGGATCTCAGCGAACACTGTCGCAAGGCGCATCTCCCTTAATGGCGTCAGCAAGAGGCGCCTGGTAACTGCGCTGAAGTAGCTCTAAGTATTAGCGAGGAAGACTTGAGTAAGCAATGAGAACACTGAAGACAATTCGTTTGTTCACGCCTGTAGTACCCGTTGTATTCGTCGTCGGCCTGTATTGCATGCAGGCAACCGCGCAAACTCCCTCGCCTTCGCCGGAAATCAAGAAGACCACTGCCACGACTATCAGCCGTGTCATATTAGAGAACAAGCCTGTTGCACCACAGGTAGTGACGATTCTCCATAGCCTTAACGGGTTGAAGGTTTTTCGTTTGTTGGTTCGCAAAGAAGATGTGGGCGCCATAGCCAGCCTCGATGAGGCTTTTAAGATTGCCGGTGAAGTTCATATCAATGTGATTGCCGGACTCGCCCTCGACGACGGCCAGACGATAGCTGCGTGGTTACCGGAAGCAGAAGCTGAGATGCCGCCGCCGGCGCTTCCTTTTGCGCCGAGGGCGCCGGTGCCGCCCAGAGCTCCAGTTGCAGATCCATCTGGTAAGGGTCAGCCCGCGCCCCGCGCGGCAGCGATGGTCCCTATGCCCGGCGTGCCGTCAATAGACTTTCCCGGGAGTCTTCTTGACCATGCGGATCTGAGAATCATTACGCGCGACGGCAAGCGAATCCTCGGGCGCTACATTGGAATTGACGGTCTGACAGGTCTTTCGCTGATCACATTGACCAATGGCAGCGTTCCCGAAACGGTGGACTCGAAAGAGGAATCCATAATCGTAGGCCAACAGCTTCGCGTGATTGGGCCTCAGCCAGCTCCGCGGGCTGAAACAAGCCCGAAGGGTGCGATGTACGTTCGCATAGGCGAAACTGAGGCGATGGTAGTCGACGTAAGCCGTTCTCCTTCGGGTAGTGTGGCACGCGTCAAAATTAAATCAGCGAAGTTGTCTCCGGAGAACATCGGGGGCATCGCAATCAACGACCAGGGCGAGACACTCGGGATTGTGGACGCCGTTGAAGGCAATGAAGCGACGATAGTGCCGGTAGCGTTAGTACGAATGGCCGCCAAGCGAGTAATTGCGCGACAAGCCAGCGTCCCGCGGCCCTGGCTGGGAATTCGTGGCGAGCCTATCGGAGCCCTTTCGCTCGAAACAATCTTGCGCGTTGGCTGGGAAATTGAACGTGCTCGC
Source organism: Pyrinomonadaceae bacterium (assembly GCA_041493085.1). Taxonomy (GTDB): domain Bacteria; phylum Acidobacteriota; class Blastocatellia; order Pyrinomonadales; family Pyrinomonadaceae; genus PSRF01. The sequence continues at coordinate 6,515 of JBGPYG010000204.1, forward strand.
GCGTTAACGGAGAAGCGCCAGGGAATAATGCTCACCGCGGTTGCTCCAGGAAGCCCGGCTGCGCTCGCGCAACTCAAACCGGGCGATGTGATCCTGAGTGTTAACAATGGGTTCGTTCGAAACGCTGATGATTTCTCCTGGCTGTTGGACGAGGCTGGTCCGGGAAACCCGGTTCTCTTTACGGTTGCGCGTCCTGGTAAGGACGTTTCCGAGGCGATGGAGATCAAGCTTAGCGAATCGCCCGACCCGTTCTTTGGTTTGAGAATGCTTGAGGGCCATATGCCCAGAGCTTTCCCGCCGGGCTCGCTGCTGGCCGAGGGCATAGAAACAGTCGCCCTTAAGCCCAGGGTTGCTTTGCGGTTCGGCTCCACCGGCGGACTGCTCGTGGTTTCTGTTCAACCGTCAACCGAGGCATTCAAGGCCGGGCTGAGGGCGGGTGATGTAATTGAATCCATTGATGGACAGCCGGTTGGCTCAGGCGCTGCGATGACGCTCCC
>JBGPYG010000299.1:0-5369 GCA_041493085.1 Pyrinomonadaceae bacterium
GCAATGTTGGCGGCGTGATCGGCAATGCGCTCGAGCACGGGCGCCATCTTCGCAACCGAGATAACGAAACGAAGGTCGCGGGCCGCCGGTTGCCGCAGCGCAATGATGTCGATGCACTGGCGATCAATCTCAACTTCCAGTTGATCAATCTGATCGTCCTGCTCAAGGACCTGGCGCGCCAGCTCGCTGTCGCGCTCGATCAGCGCCTTCATCGCCCGCTCGAGTGCGGTCTCGGCTTCTCCGCCGAGTAGCAACACGCGGTCACGGAGCGAGTCGAGTTCGTCGTCGAGGTGTCGATGCTGGTTCATTATCTAGTGCCTAACTCTTGGCTTTTGGTCTTGGGTCTTTGGTCTTCGATCTCCCAGTGCCCCTGGCCTCTCTCAAGACCGAAGTCCAAAAACCTAAGACCAAAGACCGTTTTTCTTACCCAAACCTTCCCGTTATGTAATCCTCTGTCAGCTTCTCGTCGGGATTAGTAAACATCTTTTCAGTTGAGTTGATCTCGATCAGTTTACCCAACAGAAAGAAGGCTGTCGTATCAGAAACGCGCGCCGCCTGCTGCATGTTGTGCGTCACAATCACGATCGTGTATTGCCGCTTAAGATCTACTATCAACTCTTCGATCTTGGAAGTCGCACCCGGATCGAGCGCCGATGCCGGTTCGTCCATCAATACTACCTCAGGCCGGATGGCCAGCGCTCGCGCAATGCAGAGGCGCTGCTGCTGTCCGCCGGAGAGACTCAGGGCAGACGTTTTCAAACGATCCTTAACTTCGTTCCAAAGCGCCGCGTCCCGGAGCGCCTGCTCAACCCGTTCTTCCAACTCAGCCTTGCTTGCGGTGAGACGATTTATTCGCAAACCGTAGGCGACGTTATCAAAGATCGACTTCGGAAAGGGGTTCGACTTCTGAAAGACCATGCCTACTTTCCGCCGCAGTTCTACAACATCGGTCCCAGGAGCATAGATGTCGCGGCCGTCAATCAGCACTTCGCCTGCGACGCGGGTCGCGGGGATCACGTCGTTCATGCGATTGAGTGTGCGCAGAAAGGTCGACTTGCCACAGCCGGACGGCCCGATGAAGGCCATCACTATTCGTTCCGGGATTTCCAGGGAAACGTCGTGGAGCGCCTGGACCTGGCCATAGAAAAAGTCCAGATGTCGCACTGCGATCTTGGTCGCGTCGCCCGCTCGCAGCGAATCCGGGCTGTCTCGATCTCGCTCGGGAACCCTGACTTTGGTTGTAATCGTTGGCGCCGTGGTCGACATTGCTTAAACTTCAGATCTCAAATCTCAGATTTCAAAACTTACGGCGCGTCAGGAAACGCACCGCAATATTGATCGACAGGATCAGGGTCATCAAAACCAGCGTCGCCGCCCAAGCCTGCGCGTGCCATTCGTCGTATGGCGAGATCGCGTAGTTATAAATTTGCACCGTCAACGAAGCGATCGGCTGATCAAGGTAATAGCTGAAGAAACGGCTACCGAAGGCGGTGAACAAGAGCGGCGCAGTCTCTCCTGAGATACGCGCTATGGCGAGCATTGCGCCGGTTGCGATCCCGGAAGCCGCGGCGGGAACAACTACCCCGAGCGTCACCCTCCATTGTGGCGCACCCAACGCCAGCGCCCCTTCGCGCAAACTGTGGGGGACCAGCTTGAGCATTTCTTCTGTGGTGCGCGCCACTATGGGAATCATGATCAAGGCCAGCGCGATGCCGCCGGCGAGTGCCGAGAAGTGTTTCAACGGCACGACCACAATCGTGTAAACAAAAACTCCGGTGACGATCGAGGGAATGCCCGTTAACGTGTCAACCAGGAATCGAACCAGGCTCCCGAAGCGCCCGCTGCCAAATTCCGAGAGATAGATACCGACAGCAATTCCAAAAGGTAAACCGATAGCAGAGGAAATTGCGAGCAACACCAGCGTTCCGACGATCGCATTGCGAATCCCCCCACCTTCGCCGACGGGCCGCGGATCATTCACCAGGAAACTGAGGTTGATCGCTCCGATGCCCTGCCTGGCTATGTAGACCAGAATAATCAGTAGAATGCCAACAGCCGCCACCGTGCAAAGCGCGGTGAGCGTTGTCATGGTTGCACTCGTGGTGCGGCGTAGCTGGTCAACTTTTCTCATCACTTTTTCGTAACGCAAACTGTTAGTTTGCGACGCGGTGGATTGCTCTCAACGTCGCGTCTAGCAAACGATCCGCAAACTAACAGTTCGCGTTACATCACGCTGCGCTGCCTACCCCACTCGTCTTGCGGGTCACGTTCCACACCAGGATTCGGGCAACGGCATTCACCACAAACGTTACTAAAAACAGAACGAGTCCTAATTCAACCAGCGCACTGAGATAAAGATCCTGCGTCGCCTCGGTAAACTCGTTGGCAATTGCCGAAGCGATCGTGTAGGACGAATCAAAGAGCGAAGCGCTGATGTGCGCGCGGTTGCCGATGACCATTGTCACGGCCATGGTTTCGCCAATCGCGCGGCCCAAACCCAGAATCACCGCGCCGGCGATTCCGGGCGCGCCGTTTACCAAAACCACCCGCGTTGTTTCCCATTTCGTCGCGCCCAGGGCGAGCGCCGCTTCACGCTGCGAACTCGGCACGGCCGCCAGTACGTCACGCACAACCGCCGAGATTATCGGCGTCACCATGATCGCGAGAATGATGCCGCCGGTAAGTAAACCGATTCCGGTAATTGGTCCTTTAAAAAGAGGCAGCCATCCAAACCAGCGCTGGAGCGGCGGTTCGACATGAACGCGCAGAAACGGGGCCAGCACAAAAATCCCCCAGAGTCCGTAAACAACCGAGGGAATCGCTGCCAGCAGTTCCACCAAAAAAGTGATCGGCCGGGCGAGTTGTCGGGGCGCTTGCTCAACCAGGAAGATAGCAATGCCCAAAGAAAGTGGCACGCTGATTACGAGGGCGATTAGCGACGACACAATCGTGCCGTAGATAAAAGCCAGCGCTCCAAACTCGCTCTTGACCGGATTCCACTCCGTCCCGGTGATGAAGCTGAACCCAAACTTGCCAATCGAGAGTCTCGACTTATAGGCAAGCGCGGAGATCATCGTGACTACGACGACCAGCATCAGCGCCGCGGCGCCTAACAGCAAACCGCGAAATATTGCGTCACCCGTGTTTCCGGTGGGAGATAACGCGCGCCGCAGAACAGTCCGGAGTCTCGAGTCGTGAGTCTTGAGTCGGAAGGAAGAATTCAATTGGCTCATTTCCTGTCTCCGACTTTGGCGTCTGAATCATTTCTTGACTCTAGACTCCAGACTCCAGACTTAACGAAGCGGCTTGCCACCCGAAGTGATTGAATTGATCTTTGCTTCCGCGCGTTTGACGATCTCGGCCGGTAAGGGCGCGTAGTCCGTTCCGGTAAACTTCTCGCCGTCATGAATTCCCCACCAGAGAAAATCAACCAACGCCTTCCCTTTGTCAGCGTTCTTCTGGTCCTTGTAGGGGAGGATGTAAGTGTAGCCGGAGATCGGATAAGCGTTCTCGCCGGTGGCATTCGTAATCGAGACCCGCAGGTCGTCAGGTGTTTGTGCTGAAGCTCCGGCCGCCGCTGCCGTCACAGTTTCAGTCGAGGGTTGGACAAACTTGCCGCTAGCGTTTTTGATTAGCGCCACCGGAAGTTTGTTCTGCACTGCATAGGCCAGCTCGACATAACCAATCGTGTTTGGCTGTTGCTTAATCTGCCCGGTGACGCCTTCGTTGCCCTTGCCACCCTGGCCCACCGGCCATTTGGGTGACTTATCCGTGCCCACGTTCTGTTTCCATTCTGGACTTACCTTCGAAAGATAGTCGGTGAACAAGTATGTCGTGCCGCTGCCGTCAGCACGATGAACTACAGTGATGTCCGCCGCCGGAAGATTCACGCCCGGGTTGTCTTGCTTGAGACGCGGGTCGTTCCACTTCTTTATCTTGCCCAGGAAAATATCGGCAATGGCTTCCGGCGAAAGGTGCAGTGGTTGGGTAATTGAAGGAACGTTGTAAGTGACCACAACCGCGCCGAGCACTGTGGGAATGTGTAGTATCTCGCCCGGCGCAGCTTTCAAATCTGCATCACTCATCGGTGCGTCCGAAGCGCCAAAGTCGACCGTCTGCGCCTGAATCTGCTTGATGCCGCCGCCTGAACCGATCGACTGATAGTCGATGCGCACGTTTGCATGAAGTTTCCCGTATTCGCTGACCCACTTCTGGTAAAGCGGATTTGGAAAAGTTGCGCCGGCGCCTTGAAGGGTTATCACGCCTCCGCCATTGCCGGGGCCGCTGCCGCTACAGGCGAGTCCAAGCAGAGCAAACGATGCGAGCAGGAAGACGGCGGCTATTCGCGGGGATTTCCAGAGGGAGGGCATAAAGTTTCTCCAAACATTAATTGATTTTCCAGGTAGGAATTTAGGTGCGGGGTGTTACATCTATCTGAACTACGGCTGAATTCTTTGTTAATAGTTCAAACTGATTACGGATAAGGGGTCTTGCAGAAGAGGTCTAATTGACGACGTAATCGATTAGCGTAGAACTGGGAAGGAGTGTCATGCTGTGAACAAACAAAAGGGCGTTGCTGAGCGCGGTAGATTTCAGACACGTTATTACGGCGTCGCTCCAGCAAACCAGCTCCATGCCAGCTTGAATGTTATACTCCCCTGACTTTTTGCCAACGGAGAACCTTACGCATGAATGTTTCTGAGTTTGTCGCTAAGTGGCGTAAGGTCGAGCTCACGGAGCGTTCTGCTTCCCAACAACACTTCCTCGATCTCTGCGAAGTTCTCGATCACCCCAAACCAGCTCAGGACGACCCCACCGGCGAAAGATTCACGTTTGAAAAAGGCGCGCCCAAACATGGCGGAAGTCAGGGCTGGGCGGACGTGTGGAAAAAGGGATTCTTCGGTTGGGAGTACAAAGGAAAGCACAAAGATCTGAAAGCCGCCTACGATCAACTCTTACTCTATCGCGAGGCTCTCGAGAATCCTCCCTTGCTGGTAGTGTGCGACATGGATCGAATCGAGATCCACACCAACTTCACGGCCACCGTAAGCAAAACCTACGAGATTAGACTCGACGATCTGGACACCCCGCGCAATATCGAGATCATGCGCAACCTTTTCCACGAGCCGGGAAAGCTGCGCCCGGATGCAACCAGTGAGGCAATTACTAAACAGGTCGCTCAACGCCTGGCGCAGATCGCCCAGGGATTGCGACAGCGCGGGTTGGATTCGATGGATGTCGCACGATTCCTGGATCGAATCGTCTTCTGCCTTTTTGCCGAGGATGTAGGACTCTTGCCGCTGAAGCTCTTTAGCCGAATCGTCGAGAAGTCACCCGAGCCGCAACGCTTCAGCAAACTCATCGGGCAA
>JBGPYG010000095.1:0-10667 GCA_041493085.1 Pyrinomonadaceae bacterium
CGCCCCGGCCTACTGCCGTCTGGCCTGTCTACTGCTCCTGCGTTCTGCCTACTGATACACCCACCCGCTAACGCAGGTGGTTCTGACAAGACGCCCCGGCCTACTGCCGTCTGGCCTGTCTACTGCTCCTGCGTTCTGCCTACTGATACACCCACCCGCTAACGCAGGTGGTTCTGACAAGACGCCCCGGCCTACTGCCGTCTGGCCTGTCTACTGCCTACTGCTCCTGCCTACTGCCTTCTGTCTCGGGCCTGCTGCCTTCTGCCCCACGCACGGCCTCGGTTACCGCGGCAACAGTGATCTTATAGTGCGACGCCTTCCAAACAACCTGGCCACTCCGCAAAATGATAACCTGGGGTGACTCGTGCGCCACGTCCAACCGGTTCTCGATTTCGGTCGAAAGCTCGCGCGCCCGCTGTACTTCGATCAATGCGACCTCGCCCGCGAATTCGGCCATTTGTTCGTAAGCGCCGGCGCTAATCGGACAAGTCAAACTGTGTTTGAAGATAACTACCGGCCGCTCTTTCGAACGACTTGCCAACTCCTCGAATGCTTTGGTGTCAGTGATTTTGACGAAGTGATTTTCCATTATGGTGCGACCCTAATGCGGCTGATTCGATAGTAGCTTATCAGTTTGATTCCCACAAACGGGGTTGCAGGGAAGGCTTTGGGTTCCAGTTTCGATGAAAGTGTCCGATAAACTTTACGAGGCTCTGATCAAATTTATGCGGGCTTACCTTTCCAAAACCCGCGTAGCGGGTGGGAGCCGCGCCTCGCGGGCTCATTAAAACAAAAAGCGGGAGTGGAGAACCGTAGTCTCCACTCCCACTCTTGTCTCAAAGGCTGTCAGCAGCTTTTAGTAGCCTCTGTAGCCGTCCTCATAACCGGTCGCAAATCCCTCGCGGAAGTACCGGCGATAAAGCTCGCGATCACCGAAACGCGAACTGTAATCTTCCGTGGCGTTCTGGTAGTCGCCTTCGTCCTGGTAATTGAAGCGCTCACCACGACTGCGATCCTTGCGGCCTTCCTGAATACCGTTATTGTAGCCGGCGTTCAGCGCGGTCTGGCGAAGTTGGCTGGAGCCACCGTAGCCGCCATATTGATCCCAGTTACGCCCGCGTGTGTTGCGATTGTAGTCGTCATTATTTCTGCCCTGGTTACGGCGCCACTGGTCGTTATCGCGCTGACGTTGCGCCTCTTCGGCCGCGCGCCGGCGGCGCAACTCATCGTTGTCGCGATTGCGGTCGCGATTCCTCTGGCCATTGTTTTTGTCCCAGCGACCGTCGCGCGCGTCGTGCCCGTTCACGAAAACTTCAGTCGGCTTGCCTCGGCCCCTGCCATTGCCCTGCGCAAAAGCCGACACCGGCAACACCAGGAAAGCGACCACTGCCAACATGCCAACCCGCGTTAAGAATTTTTGTCTCTTGCTATTCATCATAATCTTCCCTTCCTTTTCCAACAGCCCGATGCGCAACATCATTGTCGGTCGAGCGATAGTCACGCCACCCAGTTAACAACCGCCATGCCACTGAGCAAACGATTACTAAAAGCAGGGAAATCGTCGCCTTTGACCTAACGCGATTCACGGTCTACCCGATTTAGTATTGTCCTGACGCATTGAGTGCGTAAGCCGTCAATTCCAAGAAGCGAAGGCGATGGCTAGAGCAACGAGCTGTGGGTGGGAAGGAAATCGCGAATCTTGAGCCTCAGCATCAGCGACAAATACAGAACCGGGAGCAGTAGCGACCGGGTATGGCTACAATAGGCTCGTTTGAAATGGTACCGGACCCGGTCGCCACTGCTCCCGGTTCCGTATTCGTCGACCCACGACTCTTCCTTGATTGCGACGCCCGATGGGTATGCCCGGCAAGAGAGTTGCTCCTACCGCCAGTCGCCTACCAGGACAAAGGGCGCCCAGTAGAATGGGGCGCTGTATTTCTTGCCGGCAATCATAGCGAGTTGAGCGTCGCGCATAGCCGCGGACGCCGGAACGCCCGTGGGGTTCGTCGCGGAGGATGTGAGGAGACGTTTGTAAAAGTCAGTCATCAGATCGGCGGTTGATTTGTCCGCAACCGACCAAAGGGTGACGCCGACAGTCGGGGCACCTGCATACATGAACGCGCGCGTCAGGCCCATCACGCCTTCGCCGCGCTTCTCTTTTCCCAATCCTGTCTCGCACGCCGAAAGCATGACGAGCGGAGCGCCGAGACGCAGATTAAAAACTTCATCGGTGCGCAGAAAGCCGTCTTCGCTCTTGTTACCGACGAGCGAAAGCACCAGGCCGGTAAACTGCGGCCGCTCGGCATTCAACAAGCCGTGAGTGGCGATGTGCAGGACGCGATACTTGCTGACATCGCGCGCATCAAGATTGTCCTCGCTGGCGTCGAGATCGAGCCAAACGTCTGCCTGGGTGCCGGATGTCTTTGCGAGTTTGACGATTTGTTCGGCTTCAGTTCGCGTACCGGCAAGGCGCGCCAGGGGCAAGCCTTGCATCTTCGCAGAGTCGACGGTCGCAGACGCGTCCTGTCCCGCGACGTCGCTTAAGGCGCTTTGGATTCCCAACCCGCGCGTCTCGGCGTCAGGGGAAGAACCTTTGCCGTGAGCACGGGCATCGTTTGAATTGAACACCGGGTCAGCCACGATCAATATCGCCCGGCCGGCCGGACTCTTGTCCTGTTGTCTGATTGCACCGATTACCGATGCCGAAGGCGCATAGATGATTTCGTTCGACTTGATCAGATACGGAAGCGAAGAATAGTCGGCGGGGTCGGGCGACTTCACGAGCGCTTCGAAGGGCACATAGTTCAGCGCTCCATCGGCAACAATCAACAGGCGCTTCTCTCCAATTACTGATCCAGCCGGCTCGATCACAGCTTTGTAAAGCGCATTCGACGCGGGGACAAAAGACGCGGCGTCTTCCGCGAACGGCGTGGCGCTGACTCCCAGCCCACGTTGGGAGTCTGCCATCACATCGATGCCGACGATCCGGCGTTGCAGTCTCGACGGGATTAATTGCGCGCGCAGATCTGTGGCCAACTTATCGAGAACCGGGCGAGCTGCAAGTTTGTAAATCGATACGCCAGACTTCGTAACGGCCCAAAGGTACGAAGCCTCGCTTCCCAAACTATATTCCAGCAGCGCGGTTTGGTCGTCGAGCACGCTTCCCTGGACGTCGGAGAGCGACAACGGTTTTCCGGCCGTTAGACTTGCATAACGAGGACTAGCCGTTCTTATTTGGTTTTCGATGTTATCAAACTCGGTCTGGAGTTTTTCCAACTCAGCTTCCAGATCCCCCGGCTTCTTCTTGTCGCTGTCAGCCGACAAACTAATCCCCGTCAACTGTTCGGCAATTTCCTGTTGACGGTCGAGGTTGTCCTGTTTGCGCTTAAGCAAGTCGGCGGGAATGCCCTCGGTAACCGCGGCATTGGTTTCGCTAAGAAGGTCCAACAGCGAACGAGCGCGCGATTGTTCAGTAATCCTAAACGCTTCCGCAGCGTATTCGAGCGCTTTTCCAGATAAGGCCTCAGCGGCGACGGTTGCGCTGCTGCCCGCGGGCGCAGGCATACTCAACAAAGCCATCTCAGCGAAGGCATTTGCGGCATCGTCGAAAACGTCCTTCGTCGTACCAAGAAAAATCGTGCGCGACTCGTCGGCCCTGAGACTGCCCGCGCGCAATGTTTCTACTGTTGAGATTGCATCTCGATAGTTAACGAGAGCCGATTCCCTCAACTTGCCGGCCTTCTTCGCGTCTTTCTCCTGCGAAGCCAGCGCCCATTGACTGCGACCCATGCCTCGCTGAGCCGGCCACATCAAATCCAGACGCTTATCGTCCTTCGCTCCCTTCGCAGCTTGTTCGTAGAGTTTGACGGCGTTTTTAAAGTCAAGCTGGCGCAGGGCGACGTCCGCGAGACTGGTGCGAGCCGCAGTGCGAAAACGGCGCGTCTGACCCAGGTTTGCAATCATCGGCAACGCCCCTTTGCCGGCGTCCTCGGCGTTCTGGAAATGATTACGCGCCGTCTCAAGGTCGTTGCCGGCAAACGCAATGCGACCCATGCCCAACTCGTAGGTCATATAAACGATGGAAATGCGATACTGATCCAACTCGTTCTTCGCCACCAGCGCCCCGCCGACAGCCCCGGCCGCTGAGCCGACAGTGGCGCTATCAGTGGCGTTGCCGAGAACGATGGAAGGGGCCAACTTGGCAAACATGCCGCCCGCCTTCTTGGCCGCAGTCTCCGGCTTTTTTGGGTTCATGCGTGCGTAGGCGGACGCGGCGGCCCCCATTTGGCCAAGCCGGTAGTTCGTGTCACCAATCTTCGCCAGGACAAGATTCGAGTTGAAGCCGGTGTCGCTGGCGCTCGCGGCGGTGTCGGCGACAACAGCGGCCTTTGAATCAACCATACGGGCAGCGCTGCCGGTTGCGGCCGCATTCTTTTGTTCCTGTCCAAGGGCGCCGATGAGTGCTTCGTAAGCCTTCTGGTAATGCTCCAGCGCAGTTTTGTCCTGCCCCTGACGCAAATAAAGATCGCCCAGCTCGTTGTGTGCGGCCGCGATGCCTTTTCTATTCTTGGCTGCGGTGTAAAGGTTTAGCGCGGATTGCAGTTGCCCAAGCGCCTGGTCGGCCTTCCCTCGCTTCAGCAGGCGTCTTCCCTCTTGCAATGCGGCGCCGGCCTGGTCTGCCTGCTGAACCGGTAGAGCCGTGGCTAGAGAGGTTTCGTAAGAAAGCGTGGAGGCAGCGAGGCCGAGCAGTAGACTCGTACTCAATACAAAAACTATGAATTTCCTGGCCGTTGCGTTCACCGTAACTCCTCCCCTCTATTTCCCTTCATCATTTGGACTGGCCCACAAACTAGCGGACTTATGAATCAAATCCACGGCTGCGACCAGCATGTTCTTGCTGGTTGAGGCTGTCAACATTATTAACGACGGTTCGGGGTCGTCTCTGTTAAGGCCGATGCCGCGCGTGACAGCCCGGTGCTCCGACGAAGTCTGCGCGCTTCCTACGCCTTCCACCTTCGTGACTTTGACTGGCGCATTGACCTCGTTCTGAATCTGAGCCCAGACGTCTGCTCCCGGATGCCACGGACACTTTCCACCGTTGTCGCGACAATAGGTAATTAGATCGTCTTCCATCGGCACGGCCGCAAGGGGTCCGCGCGTGAACACAAAATAGAGCTTCTCGGCGCCTGGATGTTCGTCAAAGGTCAACCATCGCAGTCTTTCTTCGGCGGCGACACTCGAGGGAATTTCAAAGGGAACGTGCGCTTGAAAATAATTGCCCGCGTCGTCCAGCTCCGGGTCGGGATAAAGCATTACCGGCTGCCCGCCATCAGTAGTGTTGAAAACATAGAGGTAGCCATCGGCGTTTGTCTCAATCAGGAACCGGACGTGATCGCCCTTCCGAAACTCATGTGACGGATCCGTTCGTACCGCAAGGCCATTCGAATCGCGCATGAACAACGTCAGGCCCAGACCCATGCGCGGGGCGCTTACTTTCGCGGGATTGACCGGGTTCGGAGTAGGGCCATCCTTTTTAACGACAGGATCCGTCGGTTTCGGCCGACGCCGGCTTGGCTTCGTAGTTGGGGTGGCTTTATTACTCTTGCCAGTTGCTTTCGGCCGGCTGGTGAGAAACGCGCCACGGACATCTTCGTCTTGCTGGGCGAGGACGAGCATCGGGGTAAAACCAGCAAGCGCGATCAAAATACTGAAAAGAAATACCTTCGTTCTCATTGTAGAAATATCTCCTTCCGACTAAATGCGAACCGCCGATCCTAATGCGCTCTATTTATGTTGGATTCTCACTTCGAAAACTACGGGCTGGCCGCCATCCTGCGCATCAGTTGATTTGGGCACCTTTAGAGTAACAAAAGGTGCTGCTGGGTCTTTGTCATTAATCTCAGCTACCGGCTGACTTGTTTTGTACTTTGCCAGGAAATCAGTTAGTTCCGCTTGTTCTGTTTCGCTCAGCGGCTTTCCAGTTGCCTCCGAGCTCAAAAATGCCGGCGCCGACAACGGCTCACGCGAAAAAATGATCGTGTAGTTTTCAGTGCCGGGCTTTGTGTCCAGTGTGACCCAGTGATAGGTCGTGCCGCTATCGGCGGGAAACGCGAAATCTCGTCCACTCTGGAACTCATTCGTATTCAAACCGGAGTCAGCGCTTGGTTTGGCCGTCAGAAAAGCCGTCGGAGCGTTATTGGTTCCCGGACCGATGATATAAAGATATCCATTCTGGCGCGGCAGGAAATGAAACTTAAAGTCCTGACCTGACACCATCGCCACAGGATCACCCGCGCGAATAGCCTGCGCTTTAGTTTTCGTGTTGACCTCAAGCCAATAACGGCCAAACTCTTCAGTCGCCCTGGTTGTTTCTGTGCCTGAGGTTCCAGTAGTGCCATTTGTATCACCACCCGGTTTGGCCTTTAACCAGTTCACCGCAAAGAATCCGCCGACTCCGACGACGGCCAGAATCAAGAGGAGAACGCCCGCGCCAACAAAAACCAGCGGCTTACCACCAGATTTTTTTTGGCTACCTAAATCCGCCGGGGGCCTCGGCGCTTGTAAAACAGTTACGCTGGACGCAAGGTCGACGCCGGCAGCGGCTTGGGCTTGTGCTGGCTCCAAACCCGCTGCGGCACCTCCGTACGCAGGTGGCGGTGGCTTCTCGGGTTGCGGCGTACTGGGAGGCGTTGTAGGAACGGCATCGACGGTGAGAATCGTGGCCGCGTTTACGTCTGACTTCGTATTTAAGGCGCCGGGCGCTCCGGTGGGGGCCGAAGACCTCTCGGGATGTGGAATGTCAGGAAATGTTCTCCCTTCGGGCGCGAATCCGGGTGCGTCTCCCAGTCCCGTGCGCAACTGCGTAGCAAGCTCGCCTGCTGTGGCTTGTCGATCGCCACGGTCTTTGGCTATGGCGCGATCGATCGCTTCGCTGAAAGCCCGCGGCACGTCTGGAGCTTTTTCACATAACGGAGTCGGGCTAACTGAGATGTGTTCTCGTCGCAACTCATTAAGCGTCACGGCCGAATGAGCACGTTTGCCGGTAATCATTTCATAAGCCACTAGCCCGAGACTGTAGATGTCCGTGCGGCCGTCTATCTCCGCGTTACCGTCGCGCGATATTTCGCCCCACTGCTCAGGCGACATGTAATAAGGAGTGCCGAGAACCTGGCCGGCCATCGTGAGTTCTGTCGTGCCACTACTATCGACGCCGGCGATCTCCCGCATTTTGGCGATGCCAAGGTCGAGCAGCTTTATCGGAGACTCGCCGCTCGTGGTCGGCTTGCCCATCATTATGTTTTCCGGTTTGAGATCCCGATGAACAACTCCCATCGCGTGCGCCGTATTCAGGACGCTCATGATCGGTTCGAGAACCTCCAGGGCTTCGGCGGCGGTAAAGCGTCCACGCTTTTTCAACTCAGCATCAAGCGTGTGGCCCTCGACATACTCCATCACCATGTAGATGGTGCCGTCGCCCGCCGTCCTTAGATCGTAAACCGTTACCGCGTTGGCATGACGAAAGCGACGGGCCGCCTGCCCTTCGCGACGGAACCGGCGCAGCCACTCGGCGTTGTTGCGCACCTCGGGCGGCAGGATTTTTATGGCTACGCGATCGCCCAGCAGTATGTGTCTCGCGAGATAGACGGCTCCCATCCCGCCCTTGCCAAGCAGGGATTCAATCTTGTACTGGCCATCGAGCACAGTGCCAACGATAGAAGACGGATCATCTTCGAGCACCTCGCCGTCAGTGGGACAGAAGCTCACACTGTCTTCGTACTTTGATTTGCAAACAGTGCAGTATTTCATGAAGGTCTAAATCCGAAGTGACACATTGAGATGGAAGTTTCTACGAGCATGTTCCCCCAAGTGCAAGTCTTCGTTTCGCTCGTTTCTTCCACCACCAGGGAGTGTCCGGAGGGAGTTAGTCTAACATACGAGCGCGGGCTGGTGTGTTCGTGAAAAGGGCTTGCAGAAACGCAAGCGGTGGCTGGCGAATGTCAGTATCGGGAGCGGTAGCGACCGCCTGCATCTCTCATCAGAACCGAGAGCTGTAGCGACCGGCGACCGGATCCAACCTGAATCGTAAGCGACGCCGCCACCAACACAAAATACAGGACCGGGAGCGGCAGCGACCGGGTCCAGCAACAATAGGCTCATTTGTAATGGTAACGTACCCGGTCGCTACTGCTCCCGGTTCCGTATTCGTCGACCCACAGGTTGACCGTTGCGCTCATCACCCGGTCGCCCCCGCTCCCGGTTCCGTATTTGTCGACCCACCATGCACCCAGTCGCTATCGCTCCCGGCTCTGATACGCAGTCATGGATACTCAGGTCCTTCAGTGCCTCAGAAGCGCCGGCCCCAGAACATAAATTACGAAATCGACCGTGAAATGTGCAATCATTGCCGCTTCGAGACCGTACCTGCGGTAGAGATATCCAAAGGCGATCCCGGCGATGCCGTTGAGCAGGAGCGCGGCGGTTACCACGAGCGGCGTAATCGGCATGAAGAGCGAGGTGGAGGGAAGATGGCCGAGTCCGAATAGGATCGCGACCAGGATATTCGCAAACCAGAAGGCGGCGTTTGTCAGATCGGGTGTGGTCTTTCGCCAGCTTCGATTTGCGATCCAGGCAACCAGCGATAGGAGAAAGAGTCGCGTCAACAACTCTTCATAAATCCCGCCATAAAAACAGACAACGAAACGTTTCCATACCGGCAGCCTGGCTGCGATGACAAAGGGAAGGTTTGGAAGTCGAGGCACGAGCACCAGCAAGGAAATCAACAATACGATTCCGACCGCGATGCCGGTGAACAAACCTGACCGGAGTGTTTGTCCTATTCTTGAGTTCGAATCTGCGTTGACTCCTGAAGGGGCGACCCAGGATTCCAGCAGCGGCGCGCGGAGACCAAGGCTTCGCGAGAGCTTCAATCCCAACCAAACGGCGAAAGCGAGTATTGCTAAATTCTGAACGACACCAACCGCAATGAGAACAGGCAGAGGAATTTTGGGAACTTCAACTTTAGTGATCACAGCGCTGAGCATGTCAGACGCAATGGGAATGATTGACAGCGCGCTAAGAATCGCGGCTGTGAAGAGCAACCAAAAAAGTCGCCAGGGGTATTGTTGGGAAGTTGAGGTAGGACGGTCCACAAGTTAGCTGTAAATCCTGCGCGCGTATTCCTCGACCATTCGATCACTATTAAACTCGGGAACCAGCGTGGCGATTGAGTTTTTCATCATCGAGATCCATTTACGCGGCAAGCCTTCGCTATCGCGATCGTAATAGAGCGGCACAACCTGCTCCTCCAGCACGCGATAAAGTGATTCGGCATCGCAGGCATCGATGTCTGCTGTCTCGGTGGCCTCCACCTCGTTGCCAACTGCGAATCCGTTGGTACCGTCATAGCCCTCGAGCCACCAGCCATCAAGCACCGACAGATTCAGTCCGCCATTCATCGCCACCTTTTCTCCGCTGGTGCCGGAAGCCTCGAGTGGCCGGCGCGGAACGTTTAGCCAAACGTCTACTGACTGCACCAGCTGGCGCGCAATCTCATGATCGTAGTTCTGAAGAAACACTGATCTGTCGCCTACTCCGGTGCTAGTTTCCCAGCGAGCGACCTCTTGCAGAATGAGTTTCGCTCCCTGGTCCTGTGGATGAGCTTTTCCGGCGAAGACAAACTGCACCGGGCGATCAGCGTTATTGATGAGTTTCAGCAGTCGTTCCTGGTCCGTGAGAAACAGATTCCAACGTTTATAACCAGCCACTCGCCGCGCAAAGCCTATTGTGAGCGCACGAGGCTCAAACATATTTCGCGCCGCTTCGGTGTATTGTGCCGACTCGCCGCGATTTACGCGCGCGAGAAACGACCGTTGGCGAATAAAAGCGATCAGACGCTCTTTCAAAAGTAAGTGCGCGGCCCACAGTTCTTCATCAGGGATTCGCGCAATGGCTTGTGCCCAATTAGTCCGATCACGCACTTGAGCCTGCCAGTCGCCGCCAATATGTTTCTCGTAAAGCGAGCTGATCAAGGGTGCGATCCAGGTTGGCGCGTGGACGCCGTTTGTGACATGCGTAATTGGCACCTGCTCGATCGTGTCTTCAGGCCAGAGCTTTTGCCAGAGAGCGCGCGAGACTTCGCCATGCTTCCGACTCACGCCGTTTGTAGATCTGCACATTCGGATCGCCAACGGCGTCAGGCCATAAGATTCCCGTGAGTCCTCGGGATCCGTGCGACCCAGGGCAACGAACTCTTCATGACTCAAGCCAAGTTCTTTTTCATAGCTGGCGCCAAACGAACGGGTGAGCAGATCAACTTCAAACTCATCGTTGCCGGCTGCGACCGGCGTATGCGTGGTAAACACTGAGCGCTGCCGCACCAGTTTCGCAGCATCCGCAAAACTCAACCCTTGCGATTGAATTAACTCGCGAGCCAACTCGAGCGTCAGGAAAGCGCTATGGCCTTCGTTCAAATGGAAAACGTGCGGCTTAATTCCGAGTCTGCCCAGGAGCCGAACGCCCCCGATTCCCAGCAGCATCTCCTGCACGATACGCGTCTCGCGATCGCCGCCATAAAGGTGACCGGTAACCCAGCGATCTGTTTCACCGTTCTCGGGAGTGTTGGTGTCGAGCAGATAAAGCGGCACGCGACCGATGTCTGCACGCCAAAC
>JBGPYG010000420.1:0-2911 GCA_041493085.1 Pyrinomonadaceae bacterium
ATGTTTACCTCGCCAAGGTTGTGACCGCCACGCTGGAGGCCCAGAAGCGTGATGGCGCCCTGGCAGTAAAGTTTGAAGCTGCTTACTTGCGTAAGCTCGACTTTGATGAAGCTGACAGCGGCGCTGCCCGGCGCATCTATGCTCGCTATGTCCGGGCCGGCGAGCCGTCTGCCGCCGACTACAAAACGCTTCAGGATTTTTTGTTTCGTTTTGTAGCGCGCGAGGCTGGCCGGCTTGGTCTCGCCGTGCATATCCACGTTATCAGCGGAGCCGGCGCTTATTACAGACAAAGCGGCAGCAATCCCTTGCTGCTAGAGTCGGCATTCAACGATCCCTCACTTAGAAAAACTAACTTCGTAATCATTCACGGCGGCTACCCGTTTACGAAGGAAACCGCATCGCTGATGAGCAAGCCGAATGTCTACGCCGACTTTTCCGCGCAAACGTTTTTCATCTACCCGCGCGAGCTGAGCGAAGTGCTGCGCAACTGGCTCGAGGCTTATCCCGACAAGATTCTTTTTGGCACGGACGCTTTCTCATTTGGTCCCGAGGTGGATTGGCCGGAGGTTGCGTGGCTTTCAAACACCACCGCGCGCGCGGCACTTGCGCTGGCGCTGACGGGCATGATGAATGATCACGAAATCACGAGCGCCCAGGCAGTTGAGCTGGCTCAAATGGTGCTGCGCGAGAACGCGATCAAACTCTATAACCTGCCGCACTGAATAGGAGCTAACCCATGTACAAACCAAAGCCGCATCACGATTGCGACATGCCGGCGGCGCATAAGTTAAATGTGATCGCGCTCAATGGCTCGCTAAAACACAAACCAGACATTTCGAACACGGAAGAAGTTGTTGTTGAGGTCATCGGCAACATGGGCACGAAGTGTGAGGTCGCCTCGGAAATCATCAGGCTCTCTGACTGCAATCTTCCTGTCGGTCTTGGCTTTCGCGAATCGGATGCGGACGAGTGGCCGGTTATTGTGGAAAAGATCAAAGCGGCCGACATCGTATTGTTTGCGACGCCGGTATGGTGGGGCGGACGATCAAGTCTGATGCAACGCGTGATCGAACGTTTCGACGCCCTGGACGAGGAGTATCACGCCTCGGGTCGCAGCGCACTATACAACAAAGTCGCTGGCGTTGTGGTTACCGGGAGCGAGGATGGCGCGCTACAGACTATGGGGTCCATCATGATGGTATTGACCTGGATGGGATTCACGTTACCGCCTGAATGCGCGGCCTACTGGGTGGGCGAAGTTGGCTTTCCGCCTGCGGACGATCGCGCAAAGCGCCTCAAGAACCAGGCAACAAAAACGATGGCCAAGAATCTGGCACGCAACCTTGTGTACTATGCGCAGCTTCTAAAGGACCATCCGTTGCAGATGAAAGCTTAACTATGTCGCCCCGCGAGGGCTGTCTTGTCAGAACCACCTGCGTGAGCGGGTGGATTGCCGGCGCGGGGACCCGGACGAAGCGTAATGAGCTTATTCCCGCATTTGCCGCGCCAAAGTCGCAAACAATGGGGCCTTGCAATTGTCCTCTTGTTGTTTGGAGTGGCTCTGGAAGCGGGGGAGGCAGAGGCGCAGTCGGGTCGCCGCGCGGCAAAACCTTCAACCGCGGTAAGCTCGACTCCACCAGCCCCTATCGCCACAACCGAGAGCCCGAATCCTGATGCTGAGAAGCCGCTGGCCCCCGGTGAGCTTCCTTCAAAAGTAAAGCTGCTGGTGGCAAGACAACCTACCTCAAAACACCTTCATACCGAAGACCAAATTCTCGCCAGTTTCGTCAAGCAACTGAATCGGTATGACAACATCGAAGCCACCTCAGTGGGGGACGTTAAGGAAGGGCAGGCTATCGAACGCGCGAAAACTGAAACGGAGGCGTTTGTAATACTGATGAAGTTTGACATCGATAGTTTCCAGAGTGGAACTATCATCATGAATTCGCAGGACCTGCAGATTGAGTATTCCGTTCTTGCTCCGCACACCGGGAAACGGCAAACGAAAGGCAAGGTCTACTTCCAGGGAATCGGCGGCGGAAGAATGCGGAAGAGTGATTGGCCCAACGGCACGCCCATCAGGATCACACCGGAAGCTGCCGGAATTGAGGCCGCGGATGGTTTGTATTTCTGGCTGAAACTCGCCGCGGTGAGATCGAAGAACGGATCCGGGCAGGGACGAGCCCTGCCCCTACAACCTTAATTCGTCGAGCGCGCTGCCCAGTCGCTCCAGTCCCGCCGCCAACGTTTCAGAATCACCACCAAGCCCGACGCGGAAATGAGCAGGCATCTCAAAAAAGCTTCCTGGCACAACTGACGTTTCATATTTTTCTCGCAGCAGCTCGCATAGTTTATTCGCATCTCCCTGTTTCACGCGCGGAAACATGATCGAGCCAAACGGCGGCCGTATTGCTTCCAGATCAGCTCGCGTGTCGAGAAACTGATTGAGCATCTCGCGATTACTATCCAGACGCTTCTGAGCGCGCCGTGCAATGCCTGCCAGTTGTTTAAGTGCAACTACGCTCAGCCGTTCACCGGCATGCACGGGCGTGGCGGCGAAGAGATCGTTCAGCAACCACATGCGTTTGGCGAGCTCCGGCTCGGCGAGTATCCACCCGCAGCGCAGTCCGCTTAGACCAAAGGCTTTTGTCAAACTGCTGGTCACGATGAATTGGTTTCCCAAATGGAAAGCGGTTCGCGGCGGCTCCGCGAAAAGCATCTGCAGGTAAACTTCATCAACCAGCACGCGAGCGTTGATCCTGTTGGCTAGTTCGCCAACTTCCTTCAGTGTCTGGTCGTTGGTCAGAACGCCGGTGGGATTGTGGAAGTTAGTTATCACAATTAATCGGGTGCGCGGGCTCATGTTCCGCTCGATCTCAGCCGGCGAGAGGCGAAACCCCTCCTCAAAGCG
>JBGPYG010000322.1:0-5010 GCA_041493085.1 Pyrinomonadaceae bacterium
ACGCAGTTATCTCTCAAAGCACATTCAGTTGTTCGCTTACGATCCGCGGCCGATCATCAAAGCTTTGCGCGAGCATCGACCGCATCTCGTGGATCTCAGTCATGAACCATACAGCATTGCCTGCGCGGAGATGCTGACCTTGTGTCGTTGGTTTGCGCCGCAAGCACCCATCGTCATGCAGACGAACCAGAACATCCTGCGCAATTATCCGCCACCCTTCAACTGGCTCGAACAACGAGCTTTTAGGCGAGTTGCTGCGGCTTATGCCTGTAGCGAAACTGTTTGCGAAGTGTTACGCGCGAAAGGCTTTGACAAGCCGGCGCCCATCGTCACGTTTGGGGTGGATACGGATGCTTTCCGTCCGCCAGCGGCGGGACGGAAGCCATTATCCACACCATTAACAATAGGCTTCATAGGCAGAATGTTACCCGGGAAAGGCCTCAATGTGCTCGCCGGCGCACTAGCAAAATTGAGCGGCGAAACCTGGCAGCTATTAGTGATTGGTGATGGACCGGAGCGCGCAGGATTTGAAAGACGGCTAATCGAATCTGGACTCCGGGAGCGCGCTGAGTTTACGGGTGCGATCAATTTCGCCCGGGTTCCCGAGTATTTTCACGAAATGGATCTCATGGTCATACCGACTGAGACAACCAAACGCATTCGCGAGCAGTTTGGACGGGTTATTGTCGAGGCGATGGCCAGCGGCGTTCCGGTTATTGGCTCGACCTGCGGCGCAATACCAGAAGTCATTGGCGATGCCGGACTGGTCTTTCCTGAAGGCGACGCAGATGCGCTCGCGGAAGCGATACGGCGGATGCTTACAGACGAAGCGTTGCGGGAGCGACTGTCGGCAGCCGGACAAGCCCGAGTCGAACAGTATTCCTGGGAGCGAGTTGCGGAAAAAACGCACGAACTGTATCGCCAGGTGTTAAGAAGCGGGGAGAAGTCGGCCACGAATCGCGCGCTTGCCACCGCCCAGTTGGTAACTCTCGGCTCCGCGCTTATGAGTGTTTTGGAACGGGTCGTCTGAAAAGTGAAGTGTACGACGTTAACCGTTTAGACAGCGGACTTGTCCGCCGTCGGGGTGGGACAAGTCCCAACTCTAAACGGAACCACAATAATGCTGAAACGTAATATCAAATTAGTCTTTAGCACCAACGCCTTGATGTTGAGCTCCGGCGTTGTGACCAGTCTGCTGAGCGCCTGGGCGCTCGGGCCGTCTGGTCGCGGCGATCTGATGGTCGTGCTGATGTGGCCGGCCATTTTTTCAATGGTTGCGCAAATCGGTCTGCCGCAAGCATATCGTTTCTGGATCGCAAAGCGGCCCGAGTGTGTCTCGGCACTGTTCTCAAATGCTGTGATGTTCACGCTCGTAATGGGACTCTTAACACTCGGGATAGCCGAGCTAGTCATTCCACACTTGATTGGCGACCGTAGCCCTGAAGTACTGCGACTTACGCGGATCTATTTGCTTGTGATCCCGGTGCATATGCTTACCGACCTGACGCGCGGACTCCTGGAAGGCGCGCGGCGCTTTACCTGGGTGGGAGCTTTGCGGTTGATTCTCTTCGGTGTGCAGTTGGGAAGTTACACTGTTTTGTGGCTAATGGGTCAACTAACGGTTGCCAGCGCTTCCTACACAATGCTGGCGTCGTTAGCAGCCTCGCTGCTTGTGTCTCTCATCGCCGTTTGGCGCGAGCTCAGGCCGAAGTGGCATCCGAACCTGTCAGAACTTGGAACTACGCTGCGTTATGGGATTCGCGACTATCCCGGCATCCTAACCGAATTTGTAAATTGGCGACTCGACCTCATGATGCTGGTGGGGATGGCCCCAAGCAGTGCGGTGGGACTCTACGTCGTGGCGCTTCGACTTGCAGACATTACCAGTACGCTTGCCGGGTCTGTCGGTGATGCGTTGCTGCCGGAAGTAGCAGCATCGAAAAAAGCTGATAAGGCGACGCGTGTAGTGACGCGGAGTTTGCGGCTGACGCTTTGCGCGCACCTGGTGATTCTTATTCCTCTCTGGATTGCCGCGCCTTACATACTTCGCTTCGCGTATGGAGAAGGATTCGTCGAGGTAACCAACGTCTTGCGCTTGCTCATGTTCGCTTCAGTTGTTTGGAGCGCGGGCGCGATCGTCATCAGCGGACTAAACGGATTAGGGCATCCGGGCCTGAGTGCTATTGCCAGGATCACGGCGGCACTGGTGATGGTAGTGGCCTTGCTTAGCTGGCTGCCGTCAAGAGGCATCCAGGGAGCGGCGCTCGCTTCGATTGCTGGTTACAGTGTGATGTTCCTGGTGGCCTTATTCTGGCTACTGCGGTGTCGCAAGATTAGCCTCTGGGAATGTCTGCGGCCCCGTTGGGACGACATCCCGCTCAGTCTCAAGCCAGCGAACCTTCGCGTTCAGTTTTGCAGGGTCACGGGCCGAGCGGAAGTTAACGCCGCCAATGTTATGGCTACTGTTGTCGATTGACTCATTTAGCAATCGGGAGTGATGAGAAATTTGTTTTCGTTGTCTTTCCGGCTTTGCGGCCAGTGATTGCGCAGCGGCAGAGCCCCACACGTAAATGATTGTGCGAAACATCAAACTGGTTTTCGTTGCCAACGCCATAATCCTTTTTTGTGGACTGGTGACTAGTTTGTTGAGCGCCTGGGCGCTGGGGCCTGCCGGCCGCGGCGACCTGCTGGTGGTTACGCTCTGGCCCCCTGTCTGCGCGCTATTGGTGACCGTCGGCTTGGATCAGGCACATCGCTACTGGGTAGCCAGAGATCCTCTCTGCGTCTCCACGCTGTTTTCAAACGCGATCCTCTTCGCAGCCGTTGTCGGTCCTGTAACTCTGGGTCTGTCGGAACTAATAATTCCGCATTTGGTCGGTGAGCGCAGTCCTGAAACAATGCGGCTGGTCCGAATCTACATGGTGAACATCCCCGCGGCGCTGGTCCAGTTTTTGATGATTGGATTGCTTGAGGGCGCACGTCGCTTTGGTTGGGCTGGAGCAGCGCGATTCGTGTTCTTTGTGGTGCAGGCGGTTAGTTACTTCCTGCTCTGGATTTATGGCAGGTTGACTGTTGAGAGTGCCGCGCTGACTTTGATCCTGGCGCAATTCGGGGCCATGTTCCTTTCGCTATTCGCTGTGCTTCGGGAATTGAAACCGCGCTGGCAGCCGAGCTGGCGCAAATGGAGAGAGGCTCTCGGTTATGGTGTGCGCGATTATCCGGGAGTGGTGGCGGACTTTACTACGCTTCGCCTGGACCAACTGCTGCTCGGCGGCCTGGCCTCGAGCGCAGCCATCGGCCTTTACTTCGTTGCGGTGCGCCTCTCAGAGATCACAGCGATGATGGCGAGTTCAGTCGCCGATGCGCTGATGCCGGAGGTTGCAGCCTCGCAGGCCGATCGGGCCGAAAAGCTACTCGGTAGGAGCTTGCGGCTGACGCTATACACTCACCTGCTGGTGCTCGTTCCACTTTGGATATCGGCGCCGCTAGTTTTGCGGCATGTCTACGGAGAGAGTTTTCTCGCGGCGACAGCGACGATGCGGATCCTGCTGCTTGCTTCGGTCGTGCTAAGCGCAGGTGGTGTGATGATCAGCGGCCTCCGAGGCTTTGGCCATCCCGGACTCAGCACCATTGCACGGTTGGCTTCAGCAGTGGTTACCGTAGTTTCATTGCTATTGCTGTTGCCCCGGCTGGGAATCGTGGGGGCGGCGGTGGCCTCTCTGCTGGGCTACGGAGTCACAATGCTTATCGCCGCGTTCTGGCTGGTCCGGAAAAGGGACCTGAAAGTTTGGGATTACCTGAAACCGCGTCGCGAAGACATCCCTATCGCGCAGCTGAGGGTACTCTTGAAGCTTGAGCCGCTAACGACCCGGAACGTCGAAACCTGACGAAAACTGACCTGCTGCCTCGCCACGTCCTGACTCAACCTAACCCCCATACCTTTCTGGCATTTGGAGCGCTTTGCGACTTTTCTTCTAACGAGGAATCAATGTGTTTGTCGCGAGACGGCAGACGCGCTCTGCGACTAAGGCCGCGGCCCGTCGCGGCGATTCCAACCCAATTGCGAGAACATCGGAAAGCAATGAACAACCTTCAAGTCAGCCAGAATAGTGCGAATGCGGTTGGGACCACTTCAGCCAAATTCGCGGCGCCTGCGGGCGAGTTGGTGACAACGGAAAATTTGTCGGGGTGTTGCCTCCCGCTGGTCATCAGGCCGGCAACCGCGGGAGTCGAGCTGATTAACTGGGCCAGGAGTAACCGCGAGTTCCTGGAAGCGCGTTTGTTGCAAGAGGGCGGCATACTTTTTCGCAACTTTGATCTGCGGACAGCAGAAGAATTCGAGGAGCTGATTGAAACAGTTTCCGGCAAGCTCTTAGACTACTCTTACCGATCGACGCCGCGCACCCAGGTGAGTGGGCGTATCTACACCTCGACAGAATATCCAGCCCACCAATCCATCCCTTTGCACAACGAGCACGCCTATTCTCGCCGCTGGCCCATGAAGCTTTGGTTCTTTTCAATGCAGGTTGCCGATGACGGTGGCGAAACGCCGATCGCTGACAGTCGAAAAATTTATCAACGCATCCCGACCGAGATCAGAGACTGTTTCGAGCGCAAGGGATTGATGTACGTGCGCAATTACGGCACCGGGCTCGACCTTGCATGGCAAGACGTATTTCAAGCGACGAGCCGCGCGGCAGTGGAAGATTACTGCCGCAGGGCGGAAATCGAGTTCGAGTGGATTGGCGAAGATCAACTGCGCACTCGTCAGCGTTGCCAGGTATCCGCGCCGCACCCGCAAACAGGTGAGATGGTTTGGTTCAATCAGGCGCATCTTTTTCACATCTCGCGTTTGCCCATCGAAGCTCGCGATTGGTTGTTATCAAGCTTTGCAGAAGAGGACCTGCCACGCAACGTCTATTTCGCAGATGGCAGCGCGATCGAGCCGGAAATGGTGAGCAACATTCTAAAAGTCTATGAACAGCAAGCAGTTGTTTTTCCCTGGTGCGC
>JBGPYG010000198.1:0-7088 GCA_041493085.1 Pyrinomonadaceae bacterium
GCAAAATCAATATTGAGATTCTCTCTGCCCTGCGTAACCGTGGAATTGAAGCGGTCGGGCTCTCAGGAGTTGACGGCAACATCGTGCACGCCGAACGTCGGCCCCCTAAAGAGATCTTAAATCGGGAAACAGGTGAACGCTCTCAAGTCGACTTTGGCCACGTCGGCGACGTGGTGAAGATCAACTCCCGCCTGTTGACTGTCTTACTTGATCAAGGTTACTTGCCGGTCATCTCTTCGCTGGGCGCTGACGGGGAGGGCACGGTCTTCAATATCAATGCCGACACCATAGCGGCGGAAATCGCTGCGCAGTTGAAGGCGGAAAAGCTGATCCTGCTCTCAGACGTCGATGGCATTTATCTGCGAGCGGGCGAGCCGGATACAAAGCTGTCGCGACTCACCGCGGACGAAGCGGAAGCGATGATTAACGACGGCACGGCAACGGGCGGAATGATTCCCAAGCTTCAGAGTATTACTGCACTACTCCGGCGCGGCGTGCATAGCGCTCACATCCTCAGCGGCACCACGCGCAATGCGCTACTCACAGAAATTTTTACCGACACCGGCACCGGCACGATGATCGTTGCATAAGAACCTACCCGGCAGGCGGCGCCGGAGCGGTAAACTGCGCCAGGTCGCTCAGGCCAAGACTCTGTTCGATCCCTGCTATCTGTTTCAAAGCGTTCTCAAAACCGTCTTCGCCAAACTGCTCGTGCTCGATCTCTTCAAACTTCTCATTCATCTCATCGAACTGATTTGAGTTGAGCGTCTGCTTCCAGGCGGGAAACACTACGGTATCTTCGATGGCTGCGTGATGCTCGTACATGCGCACCAGGGATTCGAGCGCCGCCGCAAATGACTTAAGATTGCTTATCGAAATTGCCGCACCGGACGTAGCGGCCAGAATGAAGTCGGTTATTTCCCGGCCGCGCTGATGTTGGGCGGCGAGAACATCAGCAAAACCTGCTGCCACTCCACCAGCTTTCTTGACTGCCGGAAAAATGTAGGCTTCTTCAAGCTTTTTTTCATGATACTCCTCGCCAAATTCCCGAAATAGTATGGCAGTCTTCTGCAGCGGTTGCGCCGGGATCGAAACGCCATCGTTTACCCTGGCTGCGGTTTCCTGATAGACGAGCAAGGCGCGACGGAGTATGCCATGTTCGCGCATCAAATCTTCAGTAGCCGTGACTTCGGCTTCCGCGCCTTCCTTCTTTACTTCCTTTGAATCGGACGTCACGCCCTTATTGCATCCGAGCAGTATCGCTCCTGCACCAACGCTTGAGATTCCCACCAGCCACTGTCGTCTTGCTGAGTTCATTTCGCGCCTCCCGATTGGAATTTCAGGGCAGCATAGCATGTGTCTTTCTCCCAGTTTGTAAATTGTCATCTTTGATTTCACGCTTCGTCTGGAAGTAGACTAAGCACTCCGTTTACCAGAGAGTTTTGTAGTAGTCCTCCAGAAAATTACGTCCCGTCCCAAGCTGATGGATAACGAATCGATTGCGCGAAGGTTTTCCCGACTCGCGGCCCTGATGGATATTCGCGGCGACGATCCGTTTCGTCTGCGCTCCTATCGAAACGCGGCTGAAGCAATCGAAACCTGGCCGACGCCCTTGCAGAAGATTGCCGCTGAAGAAGGCATTGCCGGCTTGCAAGCGATTCCCGGAGTGGGCAAAGCGATAGCAGGAAAGATTATCGAACTGCTCGATCGCGGCAGCTTCGACGCGTGGGAGAGGATCATCGCGGAAACGCCGGAGAGCGTGCTCGACTTGCTCGACATTCCGGGCATCGGCCCCAGGACCGCGGCGCTGCTTCATCAGAAATTCAAAGTCTCTTCACTCGAGGCACTGAAAAAATTCGTTGCCGGCGGCGGACTTGAACTCGTGGATGGCATTGGACCGAAGACGGCTGAGAGGATTAAGGAGAGCTTGGAGTAAAGCGCTGGGAGTTCAACCTTTAGGTTGCTGCTACCCAGCACGGCAAGCTAAAGCTTGGATTCTGAACTTCACCCGCCACTTCCCGCCCTAATAGCCTCGCGCATTTCCGTGACCGCCTGTTCCAACCCGATGAATATTGAGCGCGCAATCAAGTTGTGACCAATATTGAATTCGGCAACTTCGGAGATCGCGGCGACGGCGCCGACATTTCGATAAGTTAGTCCGTGTCCGGCAGCGACTAACAATCCATATTGCGTGGCGAGAGTAGCCCCTTCGCGTAGTCGTCTTAATTCCTGTCCGACCCGCAACGAGCCCTCGCCATGAAAGCCGCGTCCGCCGAGTGTTGAGTCGGCATAAGGCGCCGTGCACAACTCGATCTGCTGAGCGCTAACGTCGTGCGCTGCCTCGATCTGCTTAGGATCCGGATCGATAAAGAGGCTTGCAAGGATTCCCGCCTGACGCAAGCGGCTTACAGTGGCGCGCACGATGGCGATGTTGCCTTTCACGTCGAGGCCGCCTTCGGTAGTTATCTCGCTCGCACTTTCGGGAACCAGCGACACAGCGTCGGGCCGCGTTTCCAGCGCAACCTTCAACATCTCCTCAGTCGCTGCCATCTCCAGATTCAGATAAGTCGTCACGCTCGCGCGCAAAGCCCGCACATCTGCATCCTGAATGTGGCGCCGATCACCTCGCAAGTGGACGGTGATGCCGTCGGCGCCAGCTTGTTCGCACTGCATGGCCGCGGCGACGACGCTCGGCTCCGGCGCGCGCCGCGCCTGCCTTACAGTGGCGACGTGATCGATATTAACGTTGAGGCGTGCAGTCATGTGGTTGAATTGTAACCCGTAGCTGTAACCTGCGCATCACAAGTCAAGCTCTTTACTGGGACCGCGGGCGTCTCGCCCGCATCAAGCAGCGGGTTCACTCCAGGCAGGGTTATCCTTCAACGCTAACAGGGATGCGCCAGTATAGAGACGTAGAAACGCAAGATGAGGCTCAAGCCGGGGAAGCATCAAGGGTTGTTCGCGACGAATCCTTGATATCTCAGGAGAATGAATTGGCTAAAGGTTAGGGCCAAGTGTCTCATCAGTCTCGCTTGGTCCTTTTCGGCAATATAGGGATGTCCTCCGGTTACGCTAAGCAGGCCATAGGTTTTTTCAAGCGTCTCTCTTTCGGGGGTAGTAATTAGTCCTTGCTTTTCAGGAAAAACTCTGATGTCAGTGGCGTTCTTCAATAGCGCCGGAGGCGGTGGCGTCCCTTTTACTTTCTGATAAATGGTTTCCGTTAGCTGTTTGAGAATTGCGTCAAGCACTTTTCGTGAATTTGAGATGCTATCGTCATACTTACGATTGACGTAGTGTTCTTCAGACAATTCCAAATGATGCTTGATTACTGTCGCGTTTGGTAGATTCAATAAATCAGTAAGTCCGACCAAATAATCCTGCTCGGCTCGTTCGTCAATTACAGAACTCTCGGTTGAATACAAATGTCCGTCTCGATAGAGGTAGCCGTCAATTTCCAAACGAGATATCAAGTCACAAAGTATTCTTGCTGCGGGACGGTTATATGACGCTGCGGTCTTAAGAATTTCGAGTTCTTCTTGGCTTGTTACCCTGCTGCCATCGGCGGTATATACAGGAAGGGTCTCGTAAAGATTCAGAATATCCTCGGCAAGTTTTGTCAAGAATGTCTGGCCAATTGCTTGACGCTCTGAGTCAGACGAACCGCGAGTTGCACCGGCAATAGTCTCTCCGGTATGAAGGCCCATTATTGCTTGTGCTAGCCGTTTGTGATTGTCCGATGAAACCGTTTCTCTCACGATTTTCAGGAATGCATACTCATATTCCTGCTCATAAAGGAAGGTGTTGATTTCTTCTTGTTTGAGCGTATAGATGCCGTCTCTGGATAACGCTGTCTTAAAGTGCGCAGCATAGGCATCAGCAATTAGTTTTGTAGTCTTGCGAGAAATCATTGGGCCAAGTATAGCAAAAGAAAAACCGCCCAATAACTTTCGTTACGAGGCAGTTCCCAGACTAAGCAGGTCCTTGGCATTCAACGTAGGCGGGCGAGACGCCCGCGGTCCCAGTGAAGAGCTTGAGTTATCCGGTTTGTGAGTCGTGCACGCCCTTGATCGCCCGGTCATAGACTCCGCGGCGCGCTTGTTGGCGAATGCGTCCGACCTCGCTGAGCATCTTGAGGCTATCACTCGCCACGTTGACCTTGCTTCCTTCAGCATGATCCCAACGCACTGGGATCTCCTTAAGTCGCAAGCCCGCGCGGTAAGCTATGTAAAGCAGCTCGACATCAAAACCGAAACGATCGATTGTCGCTCCTTCGATAAGCGGGCGGCAGACGCTCATGCGAAAAGCTTTGAAGCCACATTGCGTGTCCCAGAAGGGCAGACCAGTCGCCAGCCGCACGGCAAGATTGAAGACGCGACCACCCTGTTCGCGCCGCCAAGGTTGGTGAACACCAATCAAACTCCGGTCAAGCGCTCGTGAGCCAAAGGCCAGGTCACACTCGCCCCGCAAGATTGGGTCGACGAGTTTTGGGGTTTCGGTGATCGGGGTGGAGAGATCGGCATCTGTGAATAAGGCAATCTCGCCACGTGAAGCCAGGAGGCCCAGTCTGACTGCGCGCCCTTTTCCCAGGTTCGAGTGATAACTGATTACCGAAGTGTGCACGTTTCTCGAGTCCGAGAGTTCGGCTCGCGCAGTGGCTGCCGTGTCATCGGTCGAGCCATCGTCCACCACGATTAGTTCCGATTCCGGGGTATATTCATTTAGATAGGTCACAATCGCGCGCAACGATTTACCGAGGCGCGCACCTTCGTTATAGGCGGGAACAACGATTGACAGGGATAGCGTCATCCGATTAGCTCTAGCAGGCGAATATACCACAGCCGGTAAGTTGGGCCTTTCTGAAGAAAAACGGCGCTTGTGTTAAAATTCTGTAGTTGTGGCCTCGGGCTGTTGCTTAAGGAGGCCGCCAAACTCAGTTAAGCAAGTTATGACCCGACGATTCATTATTATTGCCAGCGCGTTCATTCTGATCGCGGCCGTTGTAGGCGGCACAATTGGGCGCTCGCGACGGTTCCGTCGTAGTGTCCCGGCAAGTGGAGTAGTTTCGGTCACCGAAGCCGATGACATCGAGAAGGATTACAACGAAGCCGTTGCGGCCATCTCAGTGGAGTATGCAGGTGATATCGACTATGAGAAGGCCACCCAGGCGGCCATCCAGGGGATGCTCTCCACGCTTGATCCCCACTCGATGTATTTCCCTTACAGCGAATTCAAGAAGTTGAGGGAAGATCAGGACTCGCGTTTTTACGGTATTGGCGTAACCATCGTTCAGCATCGCGACGGTGTGTACATCCAGTCGGCGGTGGAGGGCACGCCCGCGGGACGGCTGGGGCTTCGTTATGGCGACCGCATACTTGAAGTGGACGGCCAGGACGCGCGCGATTGGTCGAGCGAGCAGGTGTCGAAAAAAGTGCGCGGCGGAAAAGGCGAGCCGGTCAAGATCAAAGTTGATCGCGCGGGTTCTGAAGCGCCACTCGATTTCACAATCATTCGCGATTCGGTTCCGCTGCCATCCATACGCAACGCTTACATGCTGCGGCCCGGGACTGGTTACGTGGGTCTGACGGGCGGTTTTCAGAGCACGAGCGACGAAGAGCTGCGGGACGCATTGGATAAACTGAAAAGCCAGGGCATGCGTCAGCTTGTTCTGGATATGCGCGGCAATCCGGGTGGACTTCTCAATCAGGCGATTGACGTGGCCAGCGAATTTCTGCCGCGCGGCCAGGTAGTTGTTTCCGTAAAAGGCCGCACTGAATACACCGACCCAATCGTCTATAAGTCTACCGGGTCGGATCCTGAGGACGTGCCCCTCGTCGTTTTGATTAATCGCGGGACGGCTTCGGCTTCAGAAATTGTTGCCGGCGCGATTCAGGACCACGGCCGCGGATTGATTGTCGGTGAGACGAGTTTCGGAAAGGGTCTGGTCCAGCATGTGTTTCTCTTGCCGTTTAATACTGGCCTGACGCTGACTACGGCTCGATATTACACTCCTTACGGCCGCTCGTTGCAGCGCGATTACTCAAGTGGCTCGCTCTACGACTACTACACGCGACACGACGCGGATGAAACCAAGCCGCAAACGACGCCCTCTCCCGCGACAAGGAATCTTGAGTCGCCTTTAGCGCAGGCATCGCCCACTCCGCATCCTCAAAGTGGTCCGGCAGTGAAGACAGCAGCGGGCCGCGTCTTCTACGGCGGCGGCGGTATCACGCCTGACATCGACGTCAAACCACTCGCTTTTTCGCCGCTGAGAAATCGCATTGTCGAAGCTGCGTTCCAGTTTACGCGGCAACTGGCCGCCGGACTCGTTCCCGGTCTGGAGGCTTACAAAGTTGAGAAGGTGCAGTATGGTCGAAATGCAAGAGCCGGCGATTATGCGATTACTGATCGGGTGATTGAAGCTTTCCGCAGTTTCGTGCGCACCGACACGCAGTCGCAAGTAAGCGCGGCGCAGCTTGATGAAGAAATTGATTTTGTGAAACTCAGACTGCGCGAGGAGATCGTCACTGCCGCGTATTCCAACGACGCGGGCGCTCGCGTCTTGCTCGACAGCGATCCGCAAGTCTTGCGCGCGCTTGAAGCTTTGCCTGAGGCCAAGCGTTTGGCTGAAAGCGCTCGCAGCGAAGCAATCCGAAGTTGATGTTCGACAAAACTTTAGTTTGTCGACGACTGGAGCGACTTAACCGTTTAGACAGCGGACTTGTCCGCCGTCGGCGTGGGACAAGTCCCAACTCTAAACGGAACCACAATCGATGGACGACAAACTAAAGTTTTGTCGGACATTTTGCTCAATCCAACACTCTGGCAATCACACATTTCAAATAGTAAGTTTCCGGCACTCCCAAAAGAATCGGATGATCGCTGGCCTGTGTTCGCTTCTCGACGAGTTGTAGTTTTCGGTGAGCATCATTTGCCGCCTCGGCGATTATTTTCAGAAACATCGCTTCGGACATGTGATAAGAGCAGGTGCAGGTGACAAGTACTCCGCCGGGGTTGAGTAGCTTGATTGCCCTGAGGTTTATCTCTTTATAGCCGCGCGCAGCCGCTTTGACACTCGCGCGATTCTTAGC
>JBGPYG010000162.1:0-7850 GCA_041493085.1 Pyrinomonadaceae bacterium
GGTGAGGAAGGCTGCCTCTCGGTTGCCAAGGTTCCCGCTGAACTCAAACGACCCGACCATGCTGTCCTGCGAGCGCAGGACACTCAGGGGAAAACTTTTGAAAAAGAAGCCAGCGGGCTCGCGGCGCGTTGCTTCCTGCATGAGACCGACCACTGCGACGGCATACTGTTCATTCGTCATCTCAGTCCGCTGCGTCGAGATTTGGTTACGCAGAAGTTCCGGAAGCTGAAGAAGGACCGTTGACCCTCCGGCCTGCTCCGTGCCCTTTGCGTCTCCGTAGATGGCGTACACGCGGGTCTGCCGCTATAACCTAACGCACAGTGCCGCCGAGCTATTCTGGTTCGCGCCTGACGGCGCTCATTGCAGGCAGGATGCCTGCGCTCCCAGGTTAACGCGGTCGCTTGCCCCAGGTCGGTGGCGGCGGTTCCTTCGTCGCACGATCCACAGGGCGCTCCTTCAACATGCGCATGGCTTCCGCGATGGCGCGTTCGAGTTGGGGATCGCGGCCGGCGATCACGTCCCTGGGCCAGTTCTCGACGTCGATGTCGGGTGCGACGCCTTCGTTTTCCACGGCCCACTTACCCTCGCGGTTGAAGAAGCCGCCGCGCGGCGCGATCATTGAGCCGCCGTCAATAAACGGTGGCGTGTCGGCGGTATGAACCAACCCGCCCCACGTTCGTTTCCCAACCAGCAAGCCAAGCTTGCGACGCTTGAACATGTAGGGCATCAGATCGCCACCCGAGCCCGCCATCTCATTAATGATCATTACCTTTGGTCCCCAAATTCCGGCAGCGGGACTGGTGAAAGGGAAACGATCGCCGGCGACGTTATTGAAGTAGCCATCGAAATCGCGCCCGAGCACGTCAACGATGTAATCGGCCGCGGAGCCGCCGCCATTGAAACGTTCATCAACGACCACGCCTTTTTTGTCCTGCTGCGAAAAGTAGTAACGATTGAAACTCGAATAGCCGGGCTGTCCCGTGTTGGGAAGATAGACGTAAGCAAGCTGGCCATCAGATAACCGCTCGACTAACCTTCTATTCGACTCCACCCACGCGCGCGTGCGCAGACCCTGCTCATTCGTGACGGGAACGACGGTCACGTTCCGCGCGCCTTCCATCGAAGGCTTGCTGTTCACAGTTAACGAAGTCTGACGACCGGCCGTCCCATCCAGCAGCCGATAAATGTTGTCGGGAGTTTTTAGATCAATCCCGTTAATAGCGATTATGTAGTCGCCGACAGAGACGTTTGCGCCGGGTGCCGCCAGCGGCGCGCGCAACTCAGGGTTCCAACTTTCGTTGTCGTAGATGTGGCTCACTCTGTATCGGCCGCTTTCGATCGTGAAGTCGGCGCCGAGTAGTCCGCCACGAACCGCCGGCACCTCAGGCATGTCGCCGCCCCGCACGTACGAATGTCCGATCGCGATCTCGGCGCCCATCATGTCGAGCAGGTAGTTGAGATCGGCGCGATGGTTTACATAGGGAAGTAACTGACCATACATCTCCCTCATCTTCGGCCAGTCGGAGCCGTGCATGTTGGGCACGTAGAGATAGTCACGCTCGTTGCGCCAGCCCTCGTTAAAGATCTGTTTGAATTCCTGTTTTGGATCGAGATACATCCGCAGCGTTACATTTAAACGTCCCTGGCCCGCTGGCGGCGGATTGCGATCAGCGTCAACCAAAAAAAGCGACTGAACCGGGGGCGGCGCGCCTGGGGCGGGGGGAGCGGCTCCAGCAGCGCCAGCCGTGCGAAAGGCGAGCTTGTGACCGTCGGCGCTGATGTCATAGACAATAACGCCACCATTAACAAAACTAACCGCTTTACGATCGCTCAGCCGATAACGCCACAACTCGTTCCCGCGCGGGCCGCCGCCACCGGTATTTGGACCGGCGGGAGCCTCGAGGTAGTAAACAGTACCGTCACTGCCAGAGCGTAGTTGTGAATACTGACGCTCGGGAACGCCGGGAACGGAAACGATTCGTTGCTGTAGTCGATCGAAGTCAATCTGAACAGTTACCGCTGGATGAGGTCGTCGAGGCGTTGACGTCGGCTGCTCGTCTTGCGCCGTGTCAGGCGAGGGCTCAGCAGACGGGGCAGTTCCAGTTGCCGGCCGATTTCCTCTTCCGCCGGGGCCGTCAGGAGTAGGCGACCCACTGCCTATGCCTTTGTCTTCGTCGCTCTCGGGAAGTAACGGGCTCGCATCGGTTTTCTTCAAGACGGCCAGGTACAGTCCAAAGTTTTCATCGTGATCATAGGAGGTCATGTCGAGCCACTGGGAGCTCAAACCAAAGTCTGTCGAAGCCAGAAACCAAAGATACTTGCCGCTCGCATCCCACGCGGGCCAGACGGCGTCGGCTAGTCCGTCTGTAATCTGTTTTGTTTCACCCGTCTCGACGTTGCTCACAAAGATTGCGTGATACATCGATCGCAAACGGCTGGCATAGGCCACCCACTTTGAGTCAGGACTCCAAACGGGATTGAGCGTACGGTTCGGCACCATCCACGGATCGTTGCCAACCGTTTTCGCCTGGCCACTCGCGGCGTCAATGACCCAAACCCGCAAATTTGTGTCAGTGAAAAGTATTTTCTTCGAATCGGGCGACCAGGAAGCCGTGTAATAGTGCGTGGGATTCTGGAGCACGATTTCGCGCGGTGGTGTCAGGCCATCCTGCGCTTCTATGTAGAGCCGATACTCGCCTGACTTGTCACTGAAGTAGGAGACGAATTTGCCATCGGGAGACCATGCCGGATCGCGCTCAGCGGAGCCGCTCGAGTTTGTCAGGTTGCGCACGTCGCCCTTGTCGGCCGGAATTGTAAAGATCTCTCCGCGCGCTTCGACCACGATGCGTTTCCCTGTCGGCGACAGCTCCATGTTGGTCATGCGGTTGGTAACGTCTTCCCAGCTTGGCATCATCCAGGGGAAGTCGCCGGCGGCGGTTATGTTAACGACGTGTTCTTTGCCGCTCTTCGGATCAAGCTCATGAACATAGCCGGCCTGCTCGAAGACTAACGTACCCGCCCCCGAGTCAAGCGCCTTGACGTCGAAATCGGTGAAGCGAGTAAGCTGCGATAACTTCCTTGTCTTAGTTTGGTATTCCCAAATATTCGCAACGCCATCGCGATCGGAAATGAAACAGACTGCATCATCGAGCCAAACCGGATCGACATCTTTCGAGTCAGTCCACGGCGGCGAGATCAGATCGTAACTTTGCAGGTCCACGATCCAGATTGGCCGGTTCTGGCCGCCGCGATAGTTGCGCCGCTCTTCGTCCCAGGAATTGTTCATGCGGTAAGCGATGCGCGCACCGTCAACGGAGATCTTGCCCTGGTACGCACGCGGCAGCGGCAACGGTTCTTCAACACCGCCTGCGGCGGGCACAGTCCAGAAGCGCGGCGCACCAATCGGCGCCCACGACGCTCGCGCCGATGTGAACATGATCGACTTGCCATCCAGCGTCCACCCCTGGACCAAATCGCCGCCGGGATGCCACGTCAAGCGGCGCGGTTCTCCGCCTTCAGAAGGCACAACATAAACGTCGAAGTTGCCGGCATACTCGCCGCTAAACGCAATCCACTTTCCGTCAGGCGAGAAATGCGGATTCGCCGTCTGCCCCTGGAAACTCGTGAGGCGACGAGCGCTGCCGCCCGAACGTGGCACCGTCCAAATATTATTTGCGTAGGCGAAGGCTATTTGCGACGCGCTGACGGTGGGCGTGCGCAGCAAGCGCGTTTGCCCGTTCGTCGTTTGTGCGTGCGCGGCGAATCTTGTGAAGACAAGACCACCAATCACGATAGCGGCGAACACTAGAGCGCTGCGCTGATTCAAACGACGACGACGACTGCGACAGGGCTTCGCCGCAAAACTTCGCGTAGGCATGTGGTGGTTCCTCCAGACAGGACGGATGATTGCGCGCGCTTCTTTTAGCATGAAGCTCCAGCATGGAGCAAAGTTTCCTTAGGTTCGCTGCGCACGGCAGTAGCCCGCGCGTTAGCAAAGGCGTCGCATTTTGTTTTGCAACCCGAAGGGTTCGGAGAAAGTAGCCGGTGGTCGTAGCGTAGCGAAGACCACCGGTACGCGATGGGCAGACGCACGCACTGGAGGGGTGCAAGACGGCTTTCATTCTCACACCCCTTCGGGGTGCCATTATTTTTCAAGCTTTCCGGTGGTCTGCGCTGTGCTTCGACCACCGGCTACTATCTTGCAGCCTTCCAGGCTGGCGCGTGAGGATTCGAAGCGTTGCCAGATTTGGTAACTGAACACACTTCGTAATACTGGGACCGCGGGCGTCTCGCCCGCCTAACGTGGAATGCCCGCTCGTCTCAGTTGAAGCTTCAACCCTGACTAGATTGAACCCGTTGCTTGAGGCGGGCGAGACGCCCGCGGTCCCAGGAAGAAGTTGCCAGTTTGATAGTGACCGGGATTTGCCAGCCGCGGATAAACGCGGATAATAAGGATCTTAATATGCTGGTACCGTTGACGCCGAGGTTTAAGAAGACCTGCAATCCGAGTTAACTTAACTCGGCAACATCCACGAGGAGACACTATGATTACTCTGAAACGTTTCTACACTACTTCTTTTGTTCTTTTACTGCTGGTGCTCTTCGCAGCGCCGCTCGCATCGGCGCAGAACTCACCGGAAGTGCGCCTGCCGCGTCCCAGCCAGAAGGCTAGTGTCATGCAGACGATTGGCGTCACCGACGTGACCATCACCTACAGCCGGCCCGGCGTGAAGGGCCGAACGATTTGGGGCGACCCGTTGCCAGAGCAGGCAAGCACTAAGGGCGAGGCCACGCTTGACGATCAAAACGTGCGTCCGAAAGGCGCGCCCATTGTGCCGTGGGGTCATGCGTGGCGCACGGGGGCAAATGAGGCAACCACGTTTGTTGTCACTGACGACGTTTTGATAAACGGCCAGAAACTTCCCGCCGGCAGCTACAGCCTGCACACCATTCCCACTAAGGACGAATGGACGATTATCTTCAACAGCGTTGCGAACCAGTGGGGTAGCTTCAGGTACGATCCCGCCAAGGACACGTTGCGAGTTAAAGCAAAGCCGGAGTGGGTTGGTGAGAATAAGGAGTGGTTGGAGTTTTGGATTGAGCCCATTAACGCCAATTCCGCGCAAGTCAACATTCGCTGGGAGAAAGTGCGCGTGCCGTTCAGAGTCGAGGTTCCCAACGTGGAGGCAGTTTGGCGCGCGAAGGCTGACGCACTCATTGCCGCCAATCCTACCGACGAAAAAATTCCTTTGAGCGTCGCCGGCGCCTATGCCAACGACGATAAGTGGGACGAGGCAATTGCCTGGACCGACAAGTCGATCAAGGTTAAGGAGACTTTCCAGAACCTTTCGTCCAAAGCGCGTTTCCTTTACTCCGCCGGCCGTAAGGAAGAAGCCTTAGCCGTCGCTGCACAAGCGCTCGCGCGCGGCAAGGCCGATAAGGTCGACACGACGAACTTCGAAAAACGCGTAGCGGCTATGAAGGCTGGCAAGATGTAACCACCTTGCCTGGGACCGCGGGCGTCTCGCCCGCCTCTTCGTTAAGACCAACTCGACTGGTCCAACAATCCTGACCGTCTACGACGGGCTTGCGGGCGAGACGCCCGCGGTCCCAGGAAGAGCTGGTTATCTTCCCTGAACGGTTGTAGAAATGTTATTGTCCTGCTCTCCCCGCTTGGTCTAAATCCGGCCCAGCTGCTTTGCTAAAGGTGACAACTATGAAAACACCCCCTGCGTCCCCACTCGCTCGCTCTATGGCCATTCTTCTGATCACACTCTTTGCCGTTTCACCAGCGTGGGCTACTTGCGGCGGTGGCGGTGGCGGTGGTGGCGGCGGCATGTCAGGCGGCGGCGGCGGTGGCTCGGCTCCGGAAGTTTACCCGGTGCCGTGGAAGATTCGCGCGCCCAAAGATCCGCCGGCGAAGGGGCTCGTTCTCTATTGGTTTCCCGCTTCGACTGAGGAGTTGAAAAAATCCAGTCTGCGCATGTCGCGCACACTTTCTCTTTACGCAGCGCAATGCATCTCGATGGAGTTGGCGGATGGGCAGATCCCCAACGCCCAGAAGCTTGTCGGCGAGTCGAAGCTCCCGGTGGCGGTAATCGCTACGCCTGACGGCACGCCAGTTACCAAAGTCGAAAACAAAGACGGAAAACTCAAAGTCGAAGCGGTTGAGAAAGTCCTTGATGCAGAAGTAAAAACGCGCGAGAGCGCGCTCGACGAGCAATTGAAAGATGCCAAAGCGAAGGCTGCGGCCGGCGAGAAAGATGCCGCCATTCAGCTTTTTCAAGCAGTGCTTGTCGAGAAGTGCATGTTTCCCAGGAAGGCGAAAGACGCTGCTAAGGAACTGAAAAAACTTGGCGTGAACGAAGTCGCGAGCATTGCTGATGGTCCTGACTTTGACGGTCCGGTTTTTGCAGCACGTAAGAGTGCGCGGATCGAACTAACCATGCGCCGTGGGCTCATTGCCGAAAACAACGCGAGATACCTGGTGGCAGAAAAACTTTACGACCGAGCGCGCCTGATGGACCCGGCTGACCCGACCCCACTGCGTTATCTCGGCGAACTTTATCGTCACCACCTCGGCGATTGGGCGAAAGCCCGCACGAGCTTCGACGCGATACTTAATATGCGCGCTGACCCGCTTTCGCGCGCTGTTGCCCTGCATGGCCTGGGCAAGATAACGATCCATGAAGGTGCATTCATAAAGGGACTTCACTTAATGGAACAGTCGGTCGCGGAATATCCGCTCGCGCTCGCCTATCGCAATCTGGCGGTGTACTGGAATTCTGAAGGAGATCTGGTGAAGGGTAACGAGTACACGCAGAAAGCACTCGCTCTTGATCCAAAAGATCCTTACAACCTGGTCTTCGCCGCCGTCTTCATGGCTGCCTCCGGACACGGCGACGAAGCTTTGAAAATCGCACGCGCGAATGTGAATCTGCTGCCTGCCTCCTACAATCTCGCGGCAATCTACGCGCAGAATGGCCAACGCGAAAGAGCGCTGGCATTTCTCAAACGCCACTTCTACCAGTACGAGCGTTACCACGCAGTGCGCTCCAAGGAAATGATGGAGGCACGCGTTGATGCGGTGTTTGATTCGCTGCGTCAAGATTCAGCTTTCCTTGCTCTCACTCGCGATGCCGACGGCCGGCTGATGATGCCCATGAAGAATATGGGGACGCCCTCGGGACCGAACAGGTAACTGCTAACAAACGGCCCAGTGTTTTGCTTGTGAGCGAAACCGAACTGAAACGCTGCCCGTTCTGTGGCTCCGTGCCCTCGATAAAGGAAAGCGAGCTTAAAGACTCTCTGTTGGGAGGGCGTAAAACGCTCTTGACCTTGTAAGTCAGACAGACGTAACCTCGACCGATGAAGTATCAGGATTACATTACGATTGACCCCAACAAACGTGGCGGAAAGCCTTGCGTTCGTGGCTTGCGGATTACGGTGTACGAGGTTCTGGAGTATCTCGCTTCCGATATGACGGAAGAAGAAATTCTTGAGGATTTTCCCGATCTTACGCGCGAAGACTTAAAAGCGTGCATTGCCTTCGCCGCCGACCGTGAGCGTAAGCTCATGACTGTGCCTGCCGCATGAAGCTGCTTTTTGACGAGAACTTATCGCACAAGCTCGCGCGACTTCTCGAAGATCTCTTTCCCAACTCTATCCATGTTCGAGATGTTGGCTTGAAAGCGGCTGACGATCCGCTGGTGTGGGAATACGCAAAGGACAACGGCTTAATTCTCGTCTCGAAGGACGCTGACATGCATCAGCGCAGCTTCATGTTCGGCCCACCGCCTAAAGTTATTTGGGTGCGTTTGGGCAATTGCTCAACTGCGGAGGTTGAAAAA
>JBGPYG010000094.1:0-10680 GCA_041493085.1 Pyrinomonadaceae bacterium
CTGCGACCAGTGCGAATGCTTCGGGACAACCGCCCGCGCGTACTGCGAAAGAAGTGGAAAATTATTTTCCGGCAGGAATTGATTTGATAATCGATGGGGGCGAGGTGACTACGACTGAACCTTCGACAGTTCTGGACTTGAGCGGACCCAAGACGCGCTTGATTCGTGAGGGGGCCATCTCGCGGGAGGAGCTGGGAGAATTTTTGGAAGACGAGGGAAAGAACTAGGCGCCATCTGTAACACAAATACAGACCGGGTGCCGGGTACGGAATCAAGAACTCCGATAGTTTATTTCAGGTTGAGTGCCTGGACCCGGTCGCTACCGCTCCCGGTTCCGTATTTGTGTTGGCAGCGGCGCGTATTTTCTATTCAGTTAGCCAAGTGGACAGGTAGGAATGCCTGTCCTACTTCTCAACCGTCAGGTTCTTGACGAAGCCCCAGTCGCCGCTCGCATCGACCTTGATGTTTCCCACTTTTTTCTGGGCGATGACGATGTTTGCCTGATACCAAAGTGGCAGCACCGGCACGTCGCGAGTAATGATGTCCTGGATGCGCTCGTAAAGCAGCTTTGCCTTTTCCCGATCAAAAGTATTCACGGCTTCCTCTATCAAGCCGTCGAGTTCCTTGTTGCTGTAGCGGCTACGATTTCGCGAGGCGCGCGTCTCAGTAGGTATCTCGGATGTCGCGAAGAGGTCCTTGAAGAAAATTGGATCCTGATTGCCACCCACCCACTGTCCGTAAAAAATCTGGAAGTTGCCGCGGCGCAGCTCGTCAAACAAGGTATTCAGTTCGGCAGTTTCGATAGTAACGGGAACCCCCACGTTCTTCAGGTAGTTTTGAATTACGCCCGCATAATTCTTCGCCGCCACGCTGCTGCCAGAGATTTTGAAAACAACTGGCTTCGCAAAGCGCATTTGCGGCCCGTCGCCGTCGGGGTCTGTCAAGCCCGCTTCGTCCAGCAACTTCTTCGCCATCGCCGGATCGAATGAATACTTTTGCCCGGCATGATAGGCCCATGATTCTTCCGGCAAAATGGAATGCGCAATCTTTCCCTGGCCCAGCAACAGATCGCGAATCATTCCTTCTCGATCTACTGCGTAGCCGATTGCTTGCCTGACGCGCACATCATTCAGCGGCGGCTGGCTGCAATTGAACGTAAGCAGATTGAGGTTTGAGCCAGTGAACTGGAGTACTTGCAGTTTCGGATCCTGACCAAGGAGTTTGACGGCATCGGGCGACAGGCTGGTGGGCAGCGGCGCAATGTCGACACGACTGGAACGAAGCTCGGCCTGGAGGGCATTCGTGTCCGAAATTACCCGAACCCGCACGGTTGGGATGTGCGGCGCGCCGTCCCAATAGTCAGAGTTCGCCTGAAGGTCGACCACCTGCTGCGAGCTGTCGTAGCTCAGGAACTTGAATGGGCCGGTGCCGAGCGGATGATCTTTTTGCGTGGCGTAGCTGTCCTTCGGAATGATCGCAACCGGAACCAGATTGGGAAGCAGCCCGGTCCAGGGCTTCGTAGTCGTCACGACAAGCGTGCGGGCGTCCGGCGCCTCAACGCTTTTTATGTAACTCTTACGCTCGGCGCCGGTGCCTTCGTAGAAACTGGCTGACTTGGCGAAGGTGCTCGAGAAAACGAGATCGAGGGTGTACTTCGCGTCGGCCGAAGTAAACGGTCGTCCATCGTGAAACTTCACGCCGTCGCGGAGAGTAAACGTGAAGGTCACGTTATCGTCAGATCGCTTAATGTCCGAAGCCAACTCACCGACGTAGTCAAACTTCTCGTCCTTCTTCACCAGCGAATTAAACATGAGTGTGCGTACGCGCTCGCTGGCGGCGTCGACTGATGGTGAGCCGATAGGATCAATGGTGCGGATGTTGTCACCAAGTGCGATTACGAACGGGCCGCCGCTGCGATTTCGCCGGCAAGCGGTGGGGACTAACACGGCCATCACGACAGCCAGAAGCAGGCAAACTGTTTTGCGAGTGCTCATCCGATTGATCCTCCGTACTTGTAGTTCAGCTTGGCGTTGAGTGCCGTCGTTTCATCTGACAGGCTCCTAAGCTTTTCCTCATCGAAAGCCGGCGGCGATTTGGTGATCGACTTCAACTCTGCAATCCGCTTGAGCGATCCGCGCACGCGATCCTTTGGGAGCCTACCGTCCCGTGCGACTCCAAGCAGAGCCTGATAGCCGCGCCGTATGGTGTCCGGGTGCGCGCAGATCAACATCATGTCGTTTCCGGCAAGGAAGGCTCGCACCACCGCAGCATCGATCTCACAGTGCTTGGAGATCGCGCCCATCTCCAGATCGTCCGTTACGACGAGATGCTGATAGCCAAGTTCAGTGCGCAGCAGGTTGGTAACGATGTTGTGGCTGAGCGACGCCGGCTCCAACAAGCCGCCCGTAACGCCCTTAGTAATGTCGATGTTTGGAAAGCCGCCGTGGCTCACCATCACGCAGCGCACGCGATCGTCCGAGCGTTGAAAAAGTTCAATGTAGGGCGCGAGGTCCTGCGCCATCAGGTCGTCGTGCGAAAGACTCACCATCGGCATCTGCTCGTGTGAATCCACTTCGCCGGCGCCAATGCCGGGAAAGTGTTTGAGGCAGCCAACTATCCCGGTCCCCTGCAAACCGCGTAGATAGACAGTCGTATAGCCAAGCACTTCGCCAGGCGAGCGACCGAACGAGCGCGAGTAGAGTCCATTTGATAGCAGGTCGCGCTCGTCAGTCATGATTGACATAACGGGCGCGAAATTCATGTTGAAGCCCAGCAGGCGGAGCGCTTCGCCAGTGATCCTACCCAGCGCGCGCGACCCGGCCAGATCGCCGTGTTGCCGAATTGTTCTCGCCGACGGCATCGGCGTAAAGATTTTCCGCAGCCGATCGACCAATCCACCTTCCTGATCGACACCAATTAGCGGGTTGGTTGGTAGAAGTTCGCGCACCCCATCGAGCAATTCCCGCAACTGTTGCGCGCCGGCGACGTTGCGCCCAAAGATGATTACTCCGCCAGGCTGAACTTCCTGAATTAGCGCGCGCGTTTCTGGGTCAAGCTCAGTGCCGGGAAGGCCGATATAAAAGAATTGTCCTATTTGCTGTTCGAGCGGAAGCGACAGAAGTGATTCCAATGACATGTTGAAACGAAGCAGGGAACTCGCAGCCTGTGGCGCAACCGCCCGCCTATAAGATTCCCAAAGCAAGATGAAACATCCGTTTCACTATAAGACAAATCAAAGGCAGCGGCCAACGAAAAGTTAGTCAACCTTTTTACTGGGACCGCGGGCGTCTCGCCCGCCGTGAGCGTGAAGCGCTCGAAGCGAAAGCGAATAGTTCCCCATAACTGTATGCCGCCGCACCGAGCGGGCGAGACGCCCGCGGTCCCAGTCAGAAGGCCGAATGACCCAAGCTCAAATTTCAGACAGCTACACTTGTACGCGATACTTATTTATCTTTACTCCCTTACGTAGTATAAATCGGTCATGCCTCGCGAAATCACCGACAAAGAAGCAATTCTTTCCGGCTTGAAGTCTCTCGAGCTCACTTCCGAACTCTTCATCGAAGTGAACGGGAAACTGAAGAACGCCAACGATCTGGAGGTGATTGTCGAGGGGAAGCAAAACGCCAGT
This sequence comes from Pyrinomonadaceae bacterium, assembly GCA_041493085.1. Lineage (GTDB taxonomy): Bacteria > Acidobacteriota > Blastocatellia > Pyrinomonadales > Pyrinomonadaceae > PSRF01. The sequence goes on from JBGPYG010000094.1 coordinate 3,629, forward strand.
GGCAAAAGGGTGGGGCCGTATGTGCGCCTGCTCGCCTATGACTCCGGCGAGACGATCATGCGACAGGGCGAATGGGGCGGGAACACCTTCTACCTCTCCGTTAGCGGCGCTCTTGATGTTTACATTGGCGAGCCAGGTGGCGAGCAGCGCAAAATTAGTCGCCTGCCGCCGGGCACCTGCTTCGGCGAAATGGCCGTGCTGGCCGGCGTGGAGCGAAATGCAACCGTGGTTGTACCGAAGCACGAGAACGCGATCGTGCTCGAGGTGACTCGGCCGGCCCTTCGTCTTTTAAGAAAACTTCCCAAGTTTGGTCAGGTGCTGGACGAGACGTATCGAGCACACGGCCTCGGGCGAGTATTGGAAGATTTGACTCACGAAGGTCGTTCCGCGAATGAGGCGATCGTTCGCAAGCTGCGCGAGATTGGCAAGTTCATGGTCTACGGAAAGCATCACGTGCTTTGCCAGGAGACTATGCCTGTCGAAAATATCGTCTTAATAAAGAGCGGCTGGATCAGGCGAGTGCGCGGCGTGCCTCTCGATCCCGCGTCAACCGGTGTTGCGGTTGGCATGGGCCAAACAATCGGTGTGGATTTTCTGGGCGCGGGAAACTGTCTTGGGCTTGAAGGCTCGGGCGGGAATGAGACCTGGAAGTACAGCGCTTCGGCAATGGCGCGAACTGAGGTGTTGGAGATTCCTCTGGCGGCCCTGGCCGCCGATCCCAGACTGCGCGATCAGATCGTGGCAGCCTTCGCTGCCTTCTCAACCGTGGATGATAATCCGCCTTCCATCGAGGCAGTCGAAGACCTGCGCATGATGGCTTCCGCGGAAGCTGAGATAGCGACCGGAATCGTGGATGGCGCAAACCTGCTGGTGATGGACATGGACCTTTGTGTCAGGTGCGGCAACTGTTCGCTCGCCTGTCACAAAGTTCATGGACAGTCGCGCCTGTTACGGCGCGGCATCAGCATTGCACGACCGGTATCGATTGGCAGCGAACGCACGCAGCATGTGCTTTCTCCGCAAGTTTGCATGCACTGCAAAGATCCGGAATGTCTAACGGGCTGTCCCACCGGGGCGATATTCCGAGATCCCCGAGGATACGTCGATATCGATCCGGCGACCTGCATCGGCTGTTTTGACTGCGCCACCCAATGCCCTTACGACGCGATCTCGATGGTGCCCAGGAACGGTGAACCGATAGTGACCTTCGACCTGATGGGCACGCTCCGGAAAACGTTCAGCCTTTCAACACCTCCTCTTGAAACGCTTCCGCTAACGCCCGCAGACGACGTGGTGGCGATCAAATGTAATCTCTGCGAACACACACCGCTCAATCCCCGGGGCGCGAGGCGGCAGGCATATTCCTGCGAAGAAAACTGCCCAACCGGAGCGCTGCTGCGAGTCAATCCCGTTACATACTTTACTGAGGTTGAAAAGACACAGGGGCTAATCTTCCGCGATCAGACTCAGGCCTTCGGCCGCAACATTCATAAGAGTGACCCGCTGGCCAAAGCTCTGCATGTCTCGGGCATCGCCTTGATACTGCTCGCCGGTGCGGCGGCGGTTTTGGGATTGGCGGCGCATGGATTTGACGGAGTACTGGCTGGAACCTGGTTGACGATGAGATGGGTTACCGGACTCGTCGGGCTGTTCGGCATAGCGGCGGTCATGACCTACCCGCTTCGCAAACAAGTCTACCGCCGGCGCGCCGGTGCGCTTCGCTATTGGATGCTGGCGCACGTTTACATCGGCGCTCTGGCGGGTTTGATCTTAATGCTGCACGCGGGCAGCCACACCGGCGGTCTGTTGACCACTTCGCTTTACATTGCGTTTGATGTAGTGATTGCCTCAGGTCTGTTTGGCATCGCGTCTTACATCATCGCTCCAAGAATCATGACGAGTATCGAAGGCGAGCCTTTGCTGGTTGAAGATTTGGTTGCGCGGCGCGACGAACTGCGACAAGAGTTTGATGAGATAACTAAACAAAGCGAAGGGTGGTTGAAGGAAGAAATTGAGAAACAAGTCGTCAGGAAATTTCTAAGTTTCTCGTTTCTAATGCTGCAGTTCACGCGCCGCGAGCAGCTAACCTCACTACTAGCCAACGCGCGCAAGGCATTTAGGGACCGACTGACGCGGCTCGCCACCAATGAGGAGCGCACCCAATTGCTGCGAGCGGTTGAAACCGCGGTCACCTTGCGGCGCGTGGACGCGCTGATCTATCTGCACAAAACTCTGAAACTCTGGGTTGCGCCTCATGTGATCTCGACGTCGATAATGCTGGCGCTACTGGTTGTTCACGTTATTCAAGTCGTGTATTTCGCGGTGAAGTAGAAGAACCCCAAGAGCTCATGCCCCAGGCAAACAAATACGTCATCATCCGCGAGGATCTGGTTCAGGATCCGGTCACTATCATCACCGATGGTCTCCTCATCGGGCGCCTCCAGGAATGCGAACTCCTTCTCAACCACCCTGCTGTTTCGCGAGCGCAAGCCGGAATCAAACTAGTCGAGGGAAACTATTTTCTATTTTGCTTGCGCCCATCCAATCCCGTAAAGATCAACGGAAAGGCTGTTGAAGAGAATGAAGCGTTAGCTCCAGGCGACCTGCTCGAGGTGGGACCGTTTCTGCTGGAAGTAGATCTGACTGATGACGCACTCGTCATCAAAGTTTCACTCCAGATTGGGGCGGTAGTAGAGACTACGGACCTTAGTAGTCCGGACCTGAGTACTGCAAAGCTGGAGGCGGTTCCAGTGCCCGGAGAAAAGAAGGTACACGCGAAAACGCGCACGGCGCCGCTTCCGGGTGATAAGGCGCTCGACATTTTTTGGGACAAGCGAATGAAGGAAGCCGGCAAAATGGTGCGGCCTTCGCCACTATTTCCCAAGAGGCAGAGACGTGTGGGCAAAGCGGCGTTTAACTGGACACCCACAACCGACTTGCGGTCGCATTGGCCAGTCTCGTTTTTTCTCTGGGGCGCGCTCGGCGTCGGTTTGCTTTCAGTCGCCGCGGCTTACTGGTATGCGAGCGCGTATGCACCTGGCGCGATTGCCCGAGCACACGCAAAGTCAGAGCTTAGTGTTTTTCCGCCGATTGCGATCAAGGCCAATGCGAACTCATGTACCAACTGTCATTCCTTCTCCGGCAAGATGGAAGCGAATTGTTCACAGTGCCACAACGCGGACGCTTTTGTCGCAACTGTTATTGAGCCGCACTCCGCTGCCGGCGTCGGCTGTGTTTCCTGTCATGCGGAGCATCGCGGAGCTGAATTCAAAGCCGCCGAAGCTGCACTGGCGACATGTACTGACTGCCACAACGATGCGAACAAGAATTCGTATAGCGGTCACAGGGTCAGCACGCCGCATGGGGGAACGTTCGGCTATCCGGTGGTGAATGCAAAGTGGAAGTGGAAAGGACTGAACGATGGCGAATGGGCGCTAAAACAGATCGCAGTGCAACGGCTAGCGAGCGACACCGATGAAACGTGGCGCAGCAAACAGTTTCATGCGCTTCATGTGCAACGCGTGCGCACCCTGCCGGGCTTGCCGGGCAACCCTGAAGGCGAATTGTCCTGTTCGAGCTGTCACAAAACTTTCAATCCGATAGACCGCGGAACGCCGCGCACCACTTGCGGCAACTGTCACAACGGCCGACTCGAGCTGACAACAAAGCGAGTGATAATTCCCAGGGACAAACCAAACTGCACTTCATGTCATGTTCAGCATGTCAAAGATAAGCGCCATTGGAATCCGTCACTGATGGCAGTCGCGACTGAAACAAAACAGTAGCTGCCTTGTGCCGGCGCAGCTGGCCTTTCCGGGGATTACAAAGCGCGCTTCAGCCGGTGACATGAACGCGAGGACAATTTTTTAAGACGGGATAAGCACTGGCGTGCAATGAAGAACACAATCTCAACGCGGTTTCACCGACTCCTCACGCGCGGCGTAATGCGACAGTAGAATGTGCCCATACAGAACGGGCCTCCCGGTCAGTTGGAAACCATTTTCTTCTAAAATCCTGGCTCCTCTACTTGGACCAGAAGCCAGCAACCAGACGCTCTGGTCAGGTCCAATAATCTGGCGAAGAGTTTGATGTTCTAACTGGTCCGCAACCCATTTGTATCGCAGCATTCGCATTTCACGTTGGCCATAATAGGCGAGCGCCAGAGGAATGGAATTAACTCCCTCGCTGAGTATGGTGTCGTGATTCGTATTGGAAACTTGCATGTCAATGAAGTGGGCCATCTCTTCATGCCTGTCGGGTTTCGCTCTTAAATCACCGCGCGCGGTCAGCATGGCAGTGGCAAACAAAAAACCGCCCAGCACTGCGACTAAAACAATCTGCGCAGGTTTGTTGTTAACCTTTTGCACACCCGCCGCGAGCAGCAAGTAGACTGCCGGCGCGATAATTATCCAGTATCTCATGATGCCGATCGCGCGAGTTCCCAGGAGGTGATCCAAAAATACGACCCCAGTGATCGGAAAAACAATCCAGGTACCAAGAAGCCATAATGTTGAGCGATGGAACCGAAGCGACAGGACGCCCAGCACAAGCAGTCCGTAAGCGACGATGACGCTTACCCAGCCGAAGGGCGCTTCGGGAACCGATATCAGGCGCGTCAGCTTGGAAACGATTTCAGTGAGCACCATCTCAGTGGAAAGTGGTCCCCGAACCCAGGCTATGATTTCCGGCGAGGTTCGACTTTGGGCAATACCAATCAGCACCCACGGAAAGAAAGCTGCAACGATGGCACACTCGGTAACCAACCAGGGAAACTTTTTCTGCCTGCCGAGCGGAGACACTACCCAAATGTAAAAGCTCTGTGCGGCAAAGAAAAAAACATACTCATAATGAGTGTACAGACCAGCAATGGACAAAACCGCAAAGAGAACATAAGGCAGGCGGGAGGAAGAATGTTTCCGCGCCAGAGTAATGGCGAAGGTGGAAGCGATTGCAAGGAGGGCAAGCAAGGGATACATGCGCGCCTGTTGCGAGTAATGGATTTGCTCGGGCATGAATCCGATCAGCAGCGAGCTCACTAATCCAACGAGTGGATTGAACAACTCTCTTCCCAATAAGAAAATCAGCACCACCGCCAGGGCGCCGAAAACAGCCGAAGGCAACCGCAGTACCCACTCAGAAATTCCAAACAGCTTTAACCAGTAGTGCATGAAATAAAAGTACAGGGGCAGGTGCACGTTCTTCCTGAGCACGCCTGTGACGGCAGTTAATCCTTTTCCGCTGTCGGGCGTAAGTAATCTCTTATAGTCGTGCGTGGTGGTTGGGAAAGCGAGTTGGTCAGCATTCGGTTCGCCCGTCAAATAGACATATTGATGGCCCGTCGCGGCGGGGATGGTATATAGCTCTTCGCATTCGAGACTTTGGCTACCCAGATGGTAGAGTCTCACAGAAAGGCTCGCCAAAAAGAGGAGCACGAGGAGTAAGAGGGTCTTTCTGGCTGAGAATGATAGCAACAGCTCAAGGGGTCGCTCGCGAGCGACGGCATCCTGCGTTGGTGGGCGCGCACCCGAAGACCTCCGGGAATTGTCTGTATGAATTTTCGTGCCGGCAGTTCTCATCGAGAAGCCCAAGCTTGCTTGAATATGACGAACGCTGTCGCCGTTTACAGCTAACCTATCACCGACTCCCGGTTACTTTAACTGAATCATTGAGCCGCGCGCGACCCTTAAAACTATCGTGTCAAAAACAGGTTGACATCCTGTAGGTTGTGACTAAAATGTGCGCCGTCAGAAAAGTTTAGCCGCGTTGCTAGCCGGTAGCGCACGCAGCTTATAGTCTCAGCAAATGCGCGTTCTTCTCTTCCACCGCGTAATGTTTTGTCCATGATCGTCATTAATAAATAAGCAGAAACTTAGCCACGATCCGAAAGAAGTGTAAGCGCTCTCCTGCTTATTTATGTTGACGTAGGCCCAGAACCAGTTACCGAAAGGACAGTAGAAATGCCTCGCTTCCCGCGCCTCGCAAGGTACTCATTCGCGTATCTGGTCGCCCTAACAATAGGTTTGGCTATTTTGACGAGTTGGGCGACTTTCACAGGCTACACCGCAAAGCAAAACAAATCTTCGGACAGCTCTCATAAGGAGAAGACTTCTGCTCAACTGAGTGGCGTTGGGGCTGATAGCAGCGTTAGCCGGGCCAAGCTGAATAAGGCTTACGGCAACCTGCCGCTGAGTTTTGAAGCAAACCGTGGCCAGACAGATGCTAACGTAAACTACATTGCACGTGGTGCCGGTTACAATATCTTCCTGACTCCCGCCGAAGCCGTGCTTGTTTTTCAAGGCGCCGGGAAGAACTCAAAACGAACAACCGTCGAAACGGAAAGCGCGAACGGAGTCTCCGACCCTGACGAAGCCTCTCAGCTGAGCCGGTTTGAACGTTTGCGGGAGCGTGCTGCGAACGGAGAGACTTCAAAGGAAGACGCTACCGTGGTCAGGATGCGACTGGAAGGGGCGAATGCGCACCCGCGCGCCGTCGAGGGCGTGGAAGAACTACCTGGCAAGGTCAATTACCTCCTTGGCAATGATTCGTCAAAATGGCGCACAGACATCCCTACCTACAGCAAGGTCGCATACCACAATGTCTATTCAGGCGTCGACCTTGTTTACTACGGCAGTGGCCAGCAGTTGGAATATGACCTTGTTGTCGCTCCCGGCGCGGATCCGAGTGTGATTCAAATCAAGTTTGAGGGAGCGGAAAGCCTGCGGATAGACAAGCAAGGAAACCTGTTTCTTAAGACCGCAGCCGGTGAAATGCGCCAGGGTAAGCCTTCGATTTTTCAGGAAATCAATGGCGCCAGGAAACAAATCGATGGCGGTTATGTGTTGAAGCAGGGAAACAAGGTTGGCTTCAAGATGTCCCGTTACGATCGGCGCAAGCCACTCTTGATCGATCCCATTTTGAGCTACCTGTCGTTTGTCAACGGAAGTGGCGAGGGCATTGCTTTGACCGTAGATCCTGCCGGCTACGTGTACACCACGGGCATGGTCTCGGACCCAAATCTTAATCCAACGCCGGGTGCCTACCAGATCGCGAAC
>JBGPYG010000410.1:0-3209 GCA_041493085.1 Pyrinomonadaceae bacterium
ATTGCCGGTGAAGCGGCATTGCCAGGCGAAGCAGCCGGTTTGGTTTCCATCATCGGCCCGGGTTTCATCACCGACGTGCCGCCATGATGGAATAAGCCTAGCCACTTGCCATCCCGGTTCACCCAAATGGTTGTGTGGCGGGCTCCATCGGGCGGTGCACCTGGAATCTTTGCCACGTAAGTCACCAGTTTGGCATCGTCATCAATGTTAACCACTCTCCAGTCGCTCAACACGGCTTTCGAGGCATCAAACTCCCCAACGCTCTTTACGGTCCCGGCCTTGTCGTAAACCTTATCGGGTTCTACTTCCATGAAGTCGGGCGCAAGCAAAGCGGCAAACCCATCGTAGTTTTTATTCTTGAACAGATCCCAGACCAGCTTTTCGTTAGCAATCGGATCTGAACTCGATGCAACCGTTGCCGGGGCAGCCGCCGGGGATGCGGCAGCCTTAGCCGCGCCGGCAGGATGCGCCGCCGGCGGCATCGCCGCCTTGATAGCGCACTCTTGGTGATACTTCGCCAGCCACTTGCCGCCGCGATTCACCCAGGCGGAACCAGCCCTGGCAGACTCGGCCGGAAACTCTTTACCTTTGTACTTACCTTTCATGTTCACGGTATAGGTCACAACGAATGCGTCCTTATCTATCGACAGGAACTTCCAATCGGAGAAAGTAACTTCGCTGGGCTCGAAGTCCTTTACCGCTGCGATTGAGCCGGCCTTATCTTGGACGGCCTCACCAGTGACTTCGACCTGATCTACATCCAGCATGTTGCCAAAGGCGTCGTAGTCCTTCTTCTTGATTGTGTCCCAAATAGCCTTTTCTTTCGCAATGGCGTCGGCTTCAGTCATGGCAGCGACAGCCGGCGCGGTCGCGACATTCGCATTTGTGGGCGGCGCGTTAGTCGGCGGCGCGGCACAGGCGGCAGCGACGATTAACGCAGAGATGATTACGAAAATCTTCTTCATTGGTCTGACTCCTGAATTTACTGGTAGAGCGAGTGCGTTCTATGCCAAACGGGCGGATTAGTCAAGGAGTTGGCGGCAACCGAACGACGCCCGCAACGCCATGCTTAGGATTGTGATGAACCGATGAGGAGCTATCGGTCCATCACCATCTCTTCAGCAAGTAACCACGAGGCCCGCGACCGGAGGCCCCACTGAACTGGCGGTTTGAGAAAAGCCTTATGGCGTTGGCTTCACTGGTGGCAGTGGAAGTTTTTTCAGTGGTGGCCTTACCACCGGCGAGGCCGTCATTAGCGGTGGAGTTTTCACCGCGGGCGACGCCGCAGGTGCGGGCGAGGCTGCCGATGATACTTTTGCCGCGGGCGAAGGAGATCCGGCCGGCTCAGGTTCCCTTAGCTTTGTGGTAGCGCCAGCGATGAGCTTCCATTGTCCGTTACGGCGGACGAACGTATCGATGAAATGGAATTGACCACTCATGTCGATCGACTTGCCGTCAGGCATTTTGTATTTGCCGTTCTTGACAACACTACGACCACTCGCAACCGCGGCATCTTTATTAAGGACGGTTACCTTGAGGTCCATGACCTCCCAGGAATCCGCGCTCAGTGCCCCGTTCTCTATATCTTTGACGTCTGTCGTTTTATTTCCGACACTGCCATCGGGATAGACGAAAACCCCATCATCGGCTTCGACTCGCTTGACCGCCTCGACATCCTTCTCCTTGATAACGCGCGGCCAGTCGTTTTCAATTCGCGTTAACTCTGCTTCGATCGCCGCCGTATCTATAGTTTCTGCTGCCGCGTTAGTGTTGGCTGCCGGGCCCGCACTATTTGTATCCTGCGCAGCTTTCTGGCAACCATTCAAGAGCACTAGAGAAAACACGAGCGACAGGATGGCCCACTGACCTTTTCCCTTCATTGATCCACTCCTTTGTTGGGGATTGCTAAACCAGGTTAATTTGTTTCCGAAGAGTAAGCTGCTTCTATGCCAAATTGCCAGCGGAGTCAATAGCTCATTCGAGGTCCTTTTTGTTTTCCAGCGGAACCCTGTTCGGCCGCACCGGCCCGGTCTCGCCGAAACCCCAACCACTACCACGGTATTGACATCGCGATTTGTTGGCGATATTGTCCGCAGCTGTCGGACGCGCGTGTTGACCATGGCCTTCGGGTCCGGCTCCTAATCTTTCGTATCCTACGAATCCGCCGGCGCCGCCTGGCCGCTATTTCTTCAAGAGGAGCAATCCCCCATGACTCATTCGACCCCCGTGATCTCCCCGATCTCATCACCTCGAACACTACTTTGTCCCGTCGCCTATTCCCGTTTCTTCACACTTGCTGTCGCGGCGGCGAGCTTGCTGCTTGCGATGAGCGGAGCAAACGGCCAGGGTCAGCGCAAAACCGCAACTCCCGCGGGCGAGGACGACTCAGCCGTGCTCAAAGAGTATCGCGGTGTGCAGCTTGGGATGACTGCGGATGAAGTAAGGAAGAAACTTGGCGATCCAAAAGACAAGGGTGACGAACAGGACTTCTTCATCTTTGACGAAACCGAAACTGCGCAGATTGTTTACGACAAGACACACAAAGTGGTCACAATTTCCGCCGACTTCCTGACTGTCGGCGCCAGCGTGCCCACCGCGAAGCAAGTTTTTGGCGCTGACATTGAAGCTAAGGCTGATGGCTCCATGTATAAGATGGTGCGCTTTACCAAAGCGGGCTACTGGCTTTCCTACAATCGAACGAGTGGCGCCTCGCCTTTAACCACGGTCACGCTGCAGAAGATTCAGTAAGTAACTGACAGTACCGCTAGACGAGCCTGCAATCTCACCCGTATGCTACGCCTTGATGCAAGCCAGCGTTACATCCGTGTCCCCAATCGAGGTCGGGAGTAGCTTCAGCCTACGCGAACTTTCTCGACGAATAAAAGAGAGTGCCCTCCGTGAAGGGTTTGAGAAAGTTGGCATTGTTCCCGCCCAGGGCCTCGATGACGAGCGCGATCGATTAAGGCAGTGGCTCGCGCGAGGTTACCACGGCGAGATGGCCTGGATGGCTCGCGATCCCGAGCTGCGCACAGATCCACGTAAGCTGTTTCCCACGGCGCGCTCGGTGATCGTCGTAGCAAAAAACTATTACACGCCCGCAGAGCACACGGACGATCCGGCGACGGGCAAAGTGTCGCGCTACGCGTGGGGCGATGATTACCACGAAATCGTGAAAGCCAAACTCCGCTCGCTGCTGGCCGGGATCAAAG